>NZ_JAPIYN010000004.1:135980-184330 GCF_035617725.1 Mycobacterium sp. 94-17 | reverse complement strand
GCCGCGCTCGCGATCACCACTGTGCGGGATGGTGCTGACCCGCTTCGCCCGGCTCCGCCGCGCTCGCGATCACCACTAGGATCGGGTCCATGAGTGTTGCCTCCAGCGCCGACCTGATGGACTACGACGACGTTGTCGCGCGTTTCGATCCGGTACTCGGCCTCGAGGTGCACGTGGAGCTGTCCACCGTCACCAAGATGTTCTGCGGCTGCGCCACAGCATTCGGCGCCGAGCCCAACACCCAGGTGTGCCCGGTGTGCCTGGGCCTGCCCGGCTCGTTGCCCGTGCTCAACCAGAGCGCGGTCGAGTCGGCCATCCGCATCGGCCTGGCACTGAACTGCGAGATCGCCTCCTGGTGCCGCTTCGCGCGGAAGAACTACTTTTACCCGGACCAGCCCAAGAACTACCAGATTTCGCAGTACGACGAGCCCATCGCCGTCAACGGCTACCTCGAGGCGCCGCTGGAGGACGGCACCACCTGGCGGGTCGAGATCGAGCGTGCGCACATGGAAGAAGACACCGGCAAGCTCACCCACATCGGCAGTGAGACCGGCCGCATCCACGGGGCGACCACGTCATTGATCGACTACAACCGCGCCGGCGTGCCGTTGATCGAAATCGTCACCAAGCCCATCGAGGGCGCCGGCGACCGCGCGCCGCAGATCGCCCGCGCCTACGTGACGGCCTTGCGAGATCTGTTGCGCGCCTTGGGTGTATCCGACGTCCGGATGGATCAGGGCTCCATGCGCTGCGACGCCAATGTGTCGTTGAAGCCGGCCGGAGCGACCGAGTTCGGGACCCGGACCGAAACCAAGAACGTCAACTCGCTGAAAAGCGTCGAGGTCGCGGTGCGATACGAAATGCAACGCCAGGCCGCCGTCTTGGAATCCGGCGGACGGATCGTCCAGGAAACCCGGCACTTTCACGAAGCCGGCGGCTATACGAGCCCGGGCCGCACCAAAGAAACCGCCGAGGACTACCGGTACTTCCCCGAGCCCGACCTGGAGCCCGTCGCGCCCAGCCGGGAGTTGGTCGAGGAATTGCGCAAGACCATCCCCGAGCTGCCGTGGTTGAGCCGCAAGCGCATTCAGGACGAATGGGGCATCTCCGACGAGGTGATGCGCGACCTCGTCAACGCAGGGGCGATCGAATTGGTCACCGCCACCATCGAACACGGCGCTTCGGCCGAGCAGGCCCGCGCCTGGTGGGGAAACTTCTTGATGCAGAAGGCCAACGAGGCCAACGTGGCGCTGGATGAGCTGGCCATCACGCCCGCCCAGGTCGCCGCGGTGGTGGCATTGGTCGACGACGGCAAGCTGTCCACCAAGCTGGCCCGCCAGGTGGTCGAGGGGGTGCTGGCCGGGGAGGGCGAGCCCGAAGCGGTGATGACGGCCCGCGGCCTGGCGCTGGTGCGTGACGACTCGGTGACACAGGCCGCCGTAGACGAGGCGCTGGCGGCCAATCCTGATGTGGCAGAGAAGATTCGCGGCGGCAAGGTGGCCGCAGCCGGCGCGATCGTCGGCGCGGTGATGAAGGCCACCCGCGGTCAGGCCGACGCGGCCCGGGTGCGCGAATTGGTGTTGACCGCCTGCGGCCAGGGCTAGCCAATTCAGCGTCGAGTGTGAAATTCGCGGTGCGACGCGCCGGGATAGCGCCGCGAGATCCACACCCGACGGACCCGACGGAAGCCGTCAGCTCTTATCGTCGCTGTTGCGCGGGAATCCGCCGCCCTGCGGGAACAGCGGGAACACCACGTCGTCCAGCTTCTCGGCATCCCCGGCCGTCTTGTTGACGGTTGCGCCCCAGACGTTTCCATCCGGCGACATGCGCAGCGCCCACGCGTGGGCGTGGGTGTCCTTGCGGACGACGTCGGGGTCGCCGGTGACCGCGCCGGTGGCCGGCGCCAGCCGGACCGCGACCGTCAGCTTGGTGTTGATCAGGTTGACCAGCACGGTCCCGTCCATCGCCGCACAGCCGGCCACGCCCGGCTTGTCCGGCCAGGTCCACACCGTGGACACGTCCGACGTTTTGGTGATGCGCTGCAATCGATCCGCGGTCGGAGTGCGGTCGGCGACATACAGCGAGCCGTCGACCGGGTCGGTGCACAGGCCGCCGCCGGAACCCACCCCGGACAGCGCCGTCGTCGGTGGCGCCTGGCCCACCGTGGTCGGCTGCTCGATCCGCAGCACCTTGCCGGCCAGCGATTTGGGGTCGGCGGCCAGCGCCGGATTGCCCGCGTCCCCGGTCATCACCACCAGCGTGGTGGGGCTGGTGAAGATCAGCGCTCCGGTGTTTCCGGTGGCACCCTTGGGGATTCCGGTCAGGATGTCTTTGGGGATGTCGCCGTCGGCCACGCGGATGACCCGGTTGTCGGTCGGCGTGCTGATGTAGGCGTACATCAGCCGGTCCTGCGTGTAGGTCGGCGACAGCACGATGTCCATCAAGCCGCCGTCCCCGGACGAGTCCACCGGGATCACCGTCTTCACCTTGGGCTCGGCGCTGACGGAGATCTCCTTGACCGCGCCGGTGGTGCGCTCGGCGACGAGTGCGGTTTTGCTGTCGGGGCCCATGATGAGGCCGCTGGTGCTCTCCAGGCAGCCCTGCATCACCCCGGGTGCGGGACAGGCCTTGGGAAACGGCGTGGGCGGCAGCGGCGGCGGCGGGGGAGGCGTCGAGCTGGGTTGCGGCTTCAGCTCGGGGGCGGTGGTGAACGGTTGCGACTGGGCGTCGTTGAAGCGCGCGCACCCGCTGGTCGCCAGCACGAGGGCGCACAGCGCGGCGAACCCGCGCCGAACCGACCGCCCCGATCGCCCGTGTCGCATGACCGTCAGGCTACGGACAGTGCCGCAGGCGCCGCCACACGCGTCCCCGCGGCGTGCCGCCCAGAACCCGATCCATACCCGCGCCCGGCGAACGGGCAACTTTCCGCGGAGGAGTCCCGCGAAGACAGGCTCGGGGGGCGATTTGGGCCCGATTCGGCACGGATTGGCGGGCAAACCGCCGATTGCCAGGCGAAAGCGCCGCTCAAATCCCCAATTCGGGACCGAATGCCCTTACCCTGACACCCGTGAGCAGTCAACCGAATGACGCACATTGGCAACGGCCCGGCGAATCCGCGGAGCCGACCCCGGGACCCCCCGCATCGGCGCGGCTGGTCGATCCCGAAGATGATCTGACGCCAATCGGGTACCCCGGCGACTTCAACCCGTCGACCGGGACCACCACCTTCATCCCCTACGGCGCCGCCGCGGGGTCCGGGGCCGGGGGCTACAGCCTGCTGGAACAGCAGGAGCCGCTGCCCTACGTCCAGCCGCAAACCGTGGGCCGGCACACGTCCACCGACGCCGCCGATGCCGACGTCGACGACGACGAACACCACGACCGGCTGCGCGACGTCGGCCGGCGCGGAACGCAGCATCTGGGTTTGCTGCTGCTGCGTGTGGGGCTGGGCGTGGTGCTCGGCGCCCACGGGCTGCAGAAGCTGTTCGGCTGGTGGGGCGGGTCGGGCGTGACTGGGTTCAGGAACTCACTTTCCGACGTCGGCTATCAGCACGCCGACATTCTCGCCTACGTGAGCGCCGGCGGGGAGGTCGTCGCCGGCGTGCTGCTGGTGCTCGGCCTGTTCACGCCGCTGGCCGCGGCCGGTGCGCTGGCGTTTTTGATTAACGGCCTGCTGGCCAGCGTCTCGGTGCGGCCGCACACCCGCAACTTCTCGTTCTTCCTGCCCGAGGGGCACGAATACCAGATCACGCTGATCGTCATGGCCGCCGCGGTGGTGCTGTGCGGACCCGGCCGCTACGGCCTGGACGCGCGCCGCGGTTGGGCGCATCGCCCCTTCATCGGGTCGTTCGTCGCCCTGCTGGCCGGCATTGGGGCAGGCGTCGGGGTCTGGGTTGCCCTCAACGGCGTGAATCCGATCGGCTGACCGGCCCAGTCACTGATAGGGGTTGGGCACCCGCCCCGCGCTGGCCTCGGTCAGTTCGGGCAGCGTGGAGAACGTGACCGCGGGCAGGCGCAGCTCGGAGCCGTCCTTGAGGTGTGCGCGTCCCCACGAGCCGCGGTGGAATCGCAACCCGTCGATGTCATCCCAGCGCACCTTGTGACTACCGAACAGCGTCCGGACGGTCACACCCCGGTCGTCGGCCACGGTGCGCAGCCGGATGATCAACGCCGACAGCAGCACCGGAAGGATGAGCAGCGGTAGCGACGGCGGCCACAGCAGCACCGGGACCAGCAACCCGAGGGTCAAGAACCCGACGGCCAGATGCGCTATCGGCGACACCTTGATCACGACGGGCGCGCCGGACGGGGTTTGGGGAGACGAACCGGTAGCCACCCCGCCATCCTGTCACCCGGCAACGCAGCTGGTGACCGAGGCGCCGTCGGTCACGGATTTGACGGCTGAGCTGTGCGAAGGCTACCGTCGGACGCTATGGATACCGCCGGAAAGCCCGGGATGCTCGTAGTAATCGGTCGGCGCGTTGGTGCCTGACTTGCCCTTCGGCATTTGAAGCAATCCAGAACCAACGCGCAACCCTCGTGCAGCAGATGAGCTGTCGGGGGTTTTTTGTTGCCCCAGCGAGACTCCCGGAATGAATTAAGGACTGACGACAGTGAGCGTTCCCATCAGGCAGCACGCCTCCGCGACCCCGGACGCTGCCGACATCGCCACGGATGCGGCCAAGCCCGTCGTGAAATCTGCGGCGAGCAAGCCGAAACGCATTGGGCCCGAGCAACTTACCGGCGCACAATCGGTGATTCGCTCGTTGGAGGAATTGGGCGTAGAGGTCATCTTCGGCATTCCCGGCGGCGCGGTGCTGCCGGTCTATGACCCGCTGTTCGACTCGAAGAAGCTGCGCCACGTGCTGGTCCGCCACGAGCAGGGTGCCGGCCACGCCGCCAGCGGTTACGCGCACGCCACCGGCAAGGTCGGCGTCTGCATGGCGACGTCGGGCCCCGGTGCCACCAACCTGGTGACCCCGCTGGCCGATGCCCAGATGGACTCGATACCCGTCGTCGCCGTCACCGGCCAGGTCGGACGCTCGCTCATCGGCACCGACGCCTTCCAGGAAGCCGACATCTCGGGCATCACGATGCCGATCACCAAGCACAACTTCCTGGTCCGCTCCGGCAACGACATCCCGCAGGTGCTCGCCGAGGCGTTCCACATCGCCTCCTCGGGCCGCCCGGGGGCGGTGCTCGTCGACATCCCCAAGGACGTGCTGCAGGCCCCGTGCACGTTCAGCTGGCCGCCGCGTATCAACTTGCCCGGATACAAGCCGAACACCAAACCGCACAGCCGGCAGATTCGTGAGGCCGCGAAGCTGATCGCGGCCGCCCACAAGCCGGTGCTCTACGTGGGCGGCGGTGTCATTCGCGGTGACGCGACCGAGCAGCTGTACGAGCTGGCCGAGCTGACCGGCATCCCCGTGGTGACCACGCTGATGGCGCGCGGGGCGTTCCCGGACAGCCATCCGCAGCACATGGGCATGCCCGGCATGCACGGCACGGTCGCCGCGGTGGGCGCCCTGCAGAAAAGCGACCTGCTGATCGCGCTGGGCACCCGCTTCGATGACCGGGTGACGGGCAAACTCGACACCTTCGCCCCCGAGGCGAAGGTCATCCACGCCGACATCGATCCGGCCGAGATCGGCAAGAACCGCCACGCCGACGTGCCGATCGTCGGCGACGTCAAGGCCGTCATCGTCGAGCTGATCGAAATGCTGCGCCACGACGAGGTTCCCGGCAAGATCGACATGACCCAGTGGTGGGCCTACCTGAACGAGATCCAGTCCACCTACCCGCTGAGCTACGGGCCGCAGAGCGACGGCAGCCTCGGCCCGGAGTACGTCATCGAGAAGCTCGGCCAGATCGCCGGACCCGACGCCCTGTACGTCGCCGGCGTCGGCCAGCACCAGATGTGGGCCGCCCAGTTCATTTCCTACGAAAAGCCGCGCACCTGGCTCAACTCCGGCGGGCTGGGCACCATGGGCTTCGCCATTCCGGCGGCCATGGGCGCCAAGATGGCCCGCCCGGACGCCGAGGTGTGGGCGATCGACGGCGATGGTTGCTTCCAGATGACCAACCAGGAGCTGGCCACCTGCGCGGTCGAGGGCATCCCGATCAAGGTGGCGCTGATCAACAACGGCAACTTGGGCATGGTCCGTCAGTGGCAGACGCTCTTCTACGAAGAGCGTTACTCGCAGACCGATCTGGCCACGCACTCGCATCGCATCCCGGACTTCGTGAAGCTCGCGGAGGCGTTGGGCTGCGTCGGATTACGTTGCGAGCGTGAAGAAGACGTCGAAGGCGTGATCAACCAAGCACGTGCGATCAACGACCGCCCGGTGGTGATCGACTTCATCGTCGGCGCCGACGCGCAGGTGTGGCCGATGGTGGCGGCCGGCACCAGCAACGACGAGATCCAGGCGGCCCGCGGGATCCGCCCGCTGTTCGACGACGAGAGCGAAGGGCACGCCTGATGCATACGCACACCCTGTCGGTGCTGGTCGAGGACAAGCCCGGCGTGCTCGCCCGGGTGGCGGCGCTGTTCTCGCGGCGCGGGTTCAACATCGAGTCGCTGGCCGTTGGCGCCACCGAGCAGAAGGACATGTCGCGGATGACCATCGTGGTCTCCGCCGAGGAGACCCCGCTCGAGCAGATCACCAAGCAGCTCAACAAGCTGATCAACGTCATCAAGATCGTCGAGCTCGACGACGACAGCTCGGTGTCGCGGGAGTTGGCGTTGATCAAGGTGCGCGCCGATGCCGGTATCCGCAGCCAGGTGATCGAGGCGGTGAACCTGTTCCGCGCCAAGGTGATCGACGTGTCGCCGGAGGCGCTGACGATCGAGGCGACGGGCGACCGCGGCAAGATCGAGGCGCTGCTGCGGGTGCTGGAACCGTTCGGGATCCGCGAAATCGTCCAATCCGGTGTGGTGTCGTTGGCCCGCGGTCCCCGCGGAATCGGCACGGCCAAATAAGTTTTCAGCTGAGACAAGAAGGAGATAGAGAAGTGGCTAACCCGTCTGGGGAGACATTGCCGATGTTCTACGACGACGACGCCGACCTGACGATCATCCAGGGTCGCAAGGTCGGTGTCATCGGATACGGCAGTCAGGGACACGCGCATTCGCTGAGCCTGCGCGACTCCGGTGTTCAGGTGAAGGTGGGCCTCAAGGAGGGCTCGAAGTCGCGTGCCAAGGTCGAGGAGCAGGGCTTGGACGTCGACACCCCGGCCGAGGTGGCCAAGTGGGCCGACGTCATCATGCTGCTGGCGCCGGACACGGCGCAGGCGGACATCTTCAAGAACGACATCGAACCCAACCTCCAGGATGGGGACGCGCTGTTCTTCGGGCACGGCCTCAACATTCACTTCGACCTGATCAAGCCGCCGGCCAACGTCACCATCGCGATGGTGGCGCCGAAGGGCCCGGGGCACCTGGTGCGTCGTCAGTTCGTCGACGGCAAGGGTGTGCCCTGCCTGATCGCGGTCGACCAAGACCCGACCGGCGAGGGTGAGGCGCTGGCGCTGTCCTACGCCAAGGCCATCGGCGGTACCCGCGCGGGTGTCATCAAGACCACCTTCAAGGATGAGACCGAGACCGACCTGTTCGGTGAGCAAGCCGTGTTATGCGGTGGCACAGAGGAATTGGTGAAGACCGGGTTCGACGTGATGGTCGAGGCGGGCTATCCGCCGGAGATGGCCTACTTCGAGGTGCTGCACGAGCTCAAGCTGATCGTCGACCTGATGTACGAGGGCGGCATCGCGCGGATGAACTACTCGGTCTCCGACACCGCGGAATTCGGCGGCTACCTGTCGGGTCCGCGTGTCATCGACGCCGGCACCAAGGAGCGGATGCGAGAGATCCTGCGCGACATTCAAAGCGGCGAGTTCACCAAGAAGCTGGTCGCCAACGTCGAGGGCGGCAACAAGCAACTCGAGCAGCTGCGCAAGGAGAACGCCGAGCACCCCATCGAGGTCACCGGCAAGAAGCTGCGCGACCTCATGAGCTGGGTCGACCGGCCGATCACCGAAACCGCCTGAGTTTCGTGCGCCGCGGCCGAGCGTCACGCCAGCGTGGCGCTCGGCCAGCGTCGTCACGCTGGCGTGACGTTCGGTGGCTTAGGGGGCTGCCAGCCGCCCGGCGACCGCCACCACCCGGCGGGCCAAATGGTCGAGCGCGTTGGCCGTCGCCTCGTCGAATTCGTTGATGTTGTCATGCGTGGTGACCAGGCTCGCCCCATAGGGATTGCCGTCGACGAACTTGCACGCCTCCGTGTATCCGGGCGGCACGATGATGCCGCCGAAATGCATCAGCGTGATGTACAGCGCGAGCAGGGTGGTTTCCTGGCCGCCGTGAACGGTGTTGGACGACGTGAAGCCCGCGTACACCTTGTCCGCGAGCTTGCCCTGCGCCCACAGCCCGCCCAGCGAGTCGAGAAACGCTCGCAATTGGGCTGCGGGAGAGCCGAATCGGGTCGGTGAACCGAAGATCACCGCATCGGCCCAGACGATGTCGTCGCCGGTGGCCGCCGGAAGGTCTTTGGTGGCCTCGTAGTTCGCCGTCCAGGCCGGGTTGTGCGCGAACGATTCGGGATCCTGTGTTTCGGCGACGTGCTTCAGGCGGACTTCGGCGCCCGCCGACTCGGCCGCGGCGGCAACGCGATGCGCCATCGTGGTGCCGTGGCCGGTGGCCGAGTAGTAGATGATCGCAAGTTTCGTCACGGCGCCATCGTAGGCAACGAAGTGCGTGCGGCGTCGCGACCGGCCATGCTGTGTACGCCTCCGCCGGCCGACGACCTGCACTTTCAGGTCGGCCCGGGCGCAGACCGCGGCGAGGGTCGGCCCGTCGGGCCCGCCGCCGACGATGGTGACGTCGAGGCGTCAATCACAGCCGATAGGCTGGCCGGGTGAATCTGCCTGTTGTACTCATCGCCGACAAGCTAGCCGAATCAACCGTCGCCGCCCTGGGTGACCAGGTGGAGGTGCGCTGGGTCGACGGTCCCGATCGCGAGAAGCTGCTGGCGGCCGTGCCGGAGGCCGATGCGCTGCTGGTGCGTTCGGCGACCACCGTCGACGCCGAGGTCCTGGCGGCGGCGCCCAAGCTCAAGATCGTCGCCCGCGCCGGGGTGGGCCTGGACAACGTCGACGTGCCCGCCGCCACCGAACGCGGTGTGCTGGTGGTCAACGCGCCGACGTCGAACATCCACAGCGCCGCCGAGCACGCGCTGGCGCTGCTGCTGTCCGCGGCCCGGCAGGTCCCGGCCGCCGACGCCTCGCTACGGGAGCACGCCTGGAAGCGGTCGTCCTTCTCGGGCACCGAGATCTTCGGCAAGACGGTCGGGGTGGTGGGCCTGGGCCGGATCGGCCAGTTGGTTGCCCAGCGGCTCAGCGCCTTCGGCACCCACCTGATCGCCTACGACCCCTACGTGTCGCCGGCCCGCGCCGCGCAGTTGGGCATCGAGCTGCTGACGCTGGACGAACTGCTGGCCCGCGCCGACTTCATCTCGGTGCACTTGCCGAAGACCCCCGAAACCGCGGGCCTGATCGACACGGACGCGCTGGCGAAGACCAAGCAGGGCGTCATTATCGTCAACGCCGCCCGCGGTGGTCTGGTGGACGAGGCCGCGCTGGCCGAGGCGGTGCGCAGCGGCCACGTGCGCGCGGCCGGTCTGGACGTCTTCTCCAAGGAGCCGTGCACCGACAGCCCGCTGTTCGAGCTGCCGCAGGTGGTGGTCACCCCACACCTGGGGGCATCGACCGAGGAGGCGCAGGACCGGGCCGGCACCGACGTGGCGGCAAGCGTGAAGCTCGCTCTGGCCGGGGAATTCGTTCCCGACGCGGTCAACGTCGGTGGCGGGGTGGTCAACGAGGAGGTTGCGCCCTGGCTGGACCTGGTGCGCAAGCTCGGGGTGCTGGCCGCCACGCTGTCTGACGGGCCGCCTGCGTCGGTGTCGGTGCAGGTGCGCGGTGAGCTGGCCTCCGAAGATGTTGAGGTGCTTAAGCTTTCGGTGCTGCGCGGGTTGTTCTCGGCCGTTGTCGAGGGGCCGGTGACGTTTGTCAACGCCCCGGCGCTGGCCGAAGAACGCGGCATCATCGCCGAAATCGGCACAGCGTCGGAAAGTCCGAACCACCGCAGCGTGGTCGACGTGCGTGCGGTTGCGCACGACGGCACCGCCGTCAACGTCGCCGGCACCCTGTCCGGACCACAGCTGGTGGAGAAGATCGTGCAGATCAACGGCCGCAACTTCGATCTGCGCGCCCGCGGCATCAACCTGGTGATCAACTACGTCGACCAACCCGGCGCGCTGGGCAAGATCGGCACCCTGCTGGGTTCGGCCGGGGTGAACATCGAGGCCGCGCAGCTCTCCGAGGACACCGAGGGTCCGAGTGCGACGATCCTGCTGCGGCTGGACCGAGACGTGCCCGCGGACCTGCGGGCGGAAATCGGCGCGGCCGTCGGCGCCAACAAGCTCGAGGTGGTTGATCTGTCGTGAGCGCGGCGACGATGAAGCTGGCGGTGATCGAGGGCGATGGTATCGGGCCCGAGGTTGTTTCCGAGGCCGTCAAAATCCTGGACGCGGTGCTGCCCGGGGTGGACAAGACCAGCTACGACCTGGGGGCGCGGCGATACCACGCCACCGGTGAGTTACTGCCGGACTCGGTCGTTGAGGAACTGCGTGCGCATGACGCCATCCTGCTCGGGGCCATCGGCGATCCATCGGTGCCGAGCGGCGTGCTGGAGCGAGGGCTATTGCTGCGCCTGCGTTTTGAGCTCGACCACCACATCAACTTGCGGCCCGGCCGGCTGTATCCGGGAGTGACCAGCCCGCTGTCGGGCAACCCCGAGATCGATTTCGTGGTGGTGCGCGAGGGAACCGAAGGCCCCTACACCGGCACCGGGGGCGCCATCCGCGTCGGGACGCCCAACGAGGTCGCGACCGAGGTGAGCCAGAACACGGCATTCGGCGTGCGCCGCGTGGTCGCCGACGCGTTCGAGCGGGCCCGACGACGCCGAAAGCACTTGACCCTGGTGCACAAGACCAACGTGCTGACCTTCGCCGGCAGGCTGTGGTCGCGCATCGTGGCCGAGGTCGGCCGCGACTTCCCCGACGTCGAGGTGGCGTATCAGCACATCGACGCCGCGACCATCTTCATGGTCACCGACCCCGGCCGCTTCGACGTGATCGTCACCGACAACCTGTTCGGCGACATCATCACCGACCTGTCGGCGGCGGTGTGCGGCGGAATTGGCTTGGCGGCCAGTGGAAATATCGACGGCAGCCGGACCAATCCCTCGATGTTCGAGCCCGTCCACGGCAGTGCCCCGGACATCGCCGGCCAGGGCATCGCCGATCCGACGGCCGCCATCATGTCGGTGGCACTGCTGCTCGCCCATGTCGGCGAGGACGCCGCCGCTTCGCGCGTGGACCGGGCCGTCGAGCAGTATCTGGCAACACGGCCGAACGGACCGCGCGCCACCACCGAAGTCGGCGAACGGATTGCCGCCGGGCTCTAGTCTCCAGGCCGGGCGGCAGCAACCGCGTCGGCACCAGCGGCACCGCCGCCAGGGGGAACAACGCGCACAACATCCATGCCGGTGGATATTTCGCCGCCGAGATCAACGCGCCGAACAGTGGGGGGCCAGCGGCCGCCATCATCCGCTGGGTGGTGTTCTGGATGCCCAGGGCACGCCCGCTCCAGAACGGGCCGGCGAATTCGGTGATGGCGGTGGCCTCCAACCCGTTGTCGAGAACCGCGACCACCGAGACGGCGACCATCAACGTCGACTGCCACCGGTTGTTCGTGTAGTCGGCCCACGCCAGCAAGAGCAGGGTCAGCACGGCGGCCGCCGCGATGTAGCGCACGGGTCGCATGCGCGAGCCCAGCCGATCCGACCAGCGGCCCACGGCCACGCGGCCGAGCGCGCCGAGCAGCTGCGAGAGAGTGACCAATCCGCCCGCCGCCGCGACCGACCAGTGCAGGTTCTTGATCAGCCACACCAGCATGAACGTCACGGTCACCGTCTGCGGCATCATCATCAGTCCCGCCACCGTGTGAATTCGCCAGAGCGTCAACGACCCTCGATACGGGTTGGCGAGTTCCTGATCGCTCGCGCTGGCGCGGGGTTTGCGTGGTGGGTCGACAATTCCCACGACGCTCAATACCGCTCCGACCGCGCATGCCAGCGCGGTGAACCGAAGGCCGGCCTGCGGCCCATGCTCGGCCAGTTCGGGAATTATGAGCGCGCCCAAGGCGATTCCCAGGGGTTGCGCGGTTTGCCGGATGCCCATGGCCAGCCCGCGCTGGTGCGGCGGGAACCAGGCGGACACCAGCCGCCCGCCGGCGGTATTGCAACTGGCGGCGGCCATACCGCCGAGAAACAGGTACACGGCGATCAGTGCCAGCGAATGCGCCGAGGCCGCGGCGTAGGCCGCTATCGCGGTGAGCGCCGAGCCCGCGCTCATCACCACCCGCTCGCCGACCCGGTCCAGGACGGCTCCCCAGAGCACCAGCGTGACCACCATGCCCCAGCTGGGCATCGAAGCCAGCAGACCGGCTTCGTCGAGGCGGATTCCCCGTGCGGACTGCAGCGACGGAATGAGGAACGCGACACCGTTGATGAACAGGAACGAACTCGCCGTTGCCAGCAGCGAAACGATCATGATCGCCCAGCGCGCGCCGGTGCCGATTTCCGGTGTCGCGGCCGGGTCGGTCTGCATTCCCCATGCTTGCATATCGGCGCGAAAATGACGGGCACTAGGCTCGACTGAATGCGCCTTGGTCGAATCGCCAGCCCGGACGGTGTCGCCTTCGTCAGTATCGAAGGTGAGCTCAACGATCCAGCCGACATGATCGTGCGCGAGATCGCCGAGCATCCATTCGGCGCGCCGAACTTCACCGGCCGATCATGGCCGCTGGCCGACGTCCGATTGCTCGCCCCGATACTGGCCAGCAAGGTGGTGTGTGTCGGGAAGAACTACGCCGACCACATCGCCGAGATGAAAGACACGACCGGCCCCGCCCCGGTCGATCCGGTGATCTTCCTCAAACCCAACACCGCGATCATCGGCCCGAACGTTCCTATTCGGTTGCCGGCCAACGCATCACCGGTGCACTTCGAAGGCGAACTGGGGGTGGTCATCGGCCGGCCCTGCAAGGACGTCTCGGCCGCCCAGGCGGCGCAGAACATCCTCGGCTACACGATCGGCAATGATGTGTCCGCTCGCGACCAACAAAGGGCTGACGGCCAATGGACCAGGGCCAAGGGGCATGACACTTTCTGTCCGGTGGGGCCGTGGATCGTCACCGACCTCAAACCGCTGGACCCGGGTGACCTGGAATTGCGCACCGAGGTCAACGGCGAGGTCAAGCAACACAGCCGTACCTCCTTGCTGATTCACGACATCGGGTCGATCGTCGAGTGGATTTCGGCCGTGATGACCTTGCTGCCGGGTGACATCATCCTCACCGGAACGCCGGCGGGCGTCGGCCCGATCGAGGACGGCGACACCGTATCCATCACCATCGAGGGCATCGGTACCCTGACCAATCCCGTGGTCCGCAAAGGAAAATCGTGACTGCACCAGCACACGCACACCTAGTCCGGGTCCGATTCTGTCCCTCGCCCACCGGCACCCCGCACGTCGGAATGGTGCGCACGGCGCTGTTCAATTGGGCCTACGCCCGACACACCGGGGGCACCTTCGTCTTTCGCATCGAGGACACCGATGCGCAGCGCGACAGCGAGGAAAGCTATCTGGCACTGCTGGACGCGTTGCGCTGGCTCGGTCTGGATTGGGACGAGGGGCCGGAGGTGGGCGGGCCCCATGGCCCGTACCGCCAGTCGCTTCGCAGTGAGATCTATCGCGACGTGGTGGCCAGGCTGCTCGAAGCGGGCGAGGCCTACTACGCCTTCTCGACGCCGGAGGAGGTCGAGGCGCGCCACGTCGCCGCGGGCCGCAATCCCAAGCTGGGCTACGACAATTTCGACCGGCAGCTCACCGATTCCCAACGCGCCGCGCTCCTCGCCGAGGGCCGTAAACCCGTGGTGCGGCTGCGGATGCCCGACGAAGACCTCGCATGGGACGACCTGGTTCGCGGCACTACCAGCTTCGCGGCCGGGTCCGTGCCCGACTTCGCGTTGACCCGCGCCAACGGAGATCCGTTGTACACCTTGGTCAACCCGTGCGATGACGCGCTGATGAAGATCACCCATGTGCTGCGCGGGGAGGACCTGCTGCCGTCGACGCCGCGCCAGCTCGCGCTGTATCAGGCGTTGATCCGGATCGGTGTGGCCGAGCGTACCCCGCAGTTCGCCCACCTCCCAACGGTATTGGGGGAGGGAACCAAAAAGCTGTCCAAGCGCGACCCGCAGTCGAACCTGTTCGCTCACCGCGACCGGGGTTTCATCCCCGAAGGACTGCTCAACTATCTCGCGCTACTCGGCTGGGCCATCGCCGACGACCGCGACGTGTTCAGCCTCGAGGAGATGGTGGCCGCGTTCGATGTGGCCGACGTCAACTCCAACCCCGCCCGCTTCGACCAGAAGAAGGCCGACGCGCTCAACGCCGAACACATCCGGATGCTGACGGTCGACGACTTCGCCGGCAGGCTGCGCGACTATTTCCAGGTGCACGGTCACCGCCTCGACCTGGACGACGCCGGCTTCGCCACCGCCGCCGACTTGGTGCAGACCCGCATCGTGGTACTCGGTGACGCGTGGGATCTGCTGAAGTTCCTCAACGACGACGAGTACGCGCTCGACCCGAAGGCCGTCGCCAAGGAGTTGGCCGCCGACGGTGCCGCGGTTCTGGACGCGGCGCTGCCCGCGCTGGACGGCGTGGTGGATTGGACGGCGCCGCAGATCGAGGCCGCGCTCAAGGCCGCGCTCATCGACGCTCTGGGCCTCAAGCCGCGCAAGGCGTTCGGCCCGGTCAGGGTGGGGGCCACCGGGACGACGATCAGCCCGCCGCTGTTCGAGTCGCTCGAGTTGCTGGGCCGCGAACGCAGCATGGTCCGACTGCGGGCGGCGCGGGAGACGGCCGGGAGCGACACCGCCTGAGCGGGCGGGACCGTGCGTGCGCAGCGCCCGCCGAGACTTTGGTAGTCTGCACTGCGGTTTGCACACCGGTTTGAAGAAGGCCGACAACGGCTGGCGGCGGTGGACTTCAAAGAGCTCCGAAGAGAGCATGGAAGCCCGTAACGACGCTGACCAGCGGTTTTAGGCAGCCAATGGGGTATGGTGTAATTGGCAACACAGCTGATTCTGGTTCAGCCATTCTAGGTTCGAGTCCTGGTACCCCAGCAAAGCTTCCCGGCCCCAAGCGATTAGGTGGGCTTAGCGGGGTGAGCTATGCTGACTGCTCGGATCGTTTCTGGCCCCGTCGTCTAGCGGCCTAGGACGCCGCCCTCTCACGGCGGTAGCGTGGGTTCGAATCCCATCGGGGCTACATAATTCGCAGTCACCCGTCGGTTCCCAGGACCGACGGTGCTGTCGACCCTCCCACCGGCATGGCCGGTAAGCCGAGCTTGCGGTGATCCCACGAACGTGCCCGGCGGGCCACGATGCGAACGCAGACGCGCTTGTTCATCATCTGCTCGACGAACGGCTTCATGTCGTCGCTGTAGGGACCGGTGTAGCGCTCCCACACGCTGACGCCCACCCGGTGTGCGACGTCGGGATCGTCGACGATCTCGGCGACGCCCTCGAACGACACCCCGCGCAGCGTGTCGTAGGTGTGGCCGTCCTCGATCAGGAAGCTCACCCGCGGATCGCGCTTGAGGTTGACGGCCTTCTGCGACTTCGCCTTGGTCTCCAGCCAGATCTCACCGTCGACGACGGCATACCACATGGCGGTCAAGTGCGGCTGGCCGTCGGCGCCGACGGTGGCCAGCGTGCCGGTGCGGCTTTTCACGACGAAGTCGGCGATCTCGTCTTCGGACATGACGATGCTCGCGCGCTGATTGGTTCCCATGCCGGTCAGTCTGTCAGGCGGGCCGCGATCCGGTGTGCGCCGGTGGGTTAGAGGCGGCGGGTGAGTGCCTCGGCGGCGGACAGCAGATCGGCGGCCCAGCGCGCGCCCGGGCGCCGGCCGATCCGATCGATCGGGCCGGAGACGGAGATGGCCGCGACGACGGCGCCGCGGCCATCGCGGACCGGCGCCGACACGCTCGCCACGCCAGGCTCGCGCTCGGCCACGCTTTGCGCCCATCCCCGCCGCCGCACTTCGGTCAGTGTTCGTTCGGTGAACTTCGCGTTGGCCAGCACCGCTTTCTGGGTGGCCGCGTCGCTATGGGCCAGTAGCACTTTCGCGCCGGACCCGGCCGTCATCGGCAGGCGCGCCCCGATCGGGACCGTATCGCGCAGGCCCGCAGCGGGTTCCAGCGCGGCCACGCAGACGCGGTCGGTGCCCTCGCGGCGGTACAGCTGCACACTCTCGCCGGTGGTTTCGCGCAGCAGCGGGAGCACCGCGCTGCTGGCGGCCAGCAGCGGATCGTTGACGTGGGCCGCGAGTTCGGTGACGGCCGGGCCGAGCAGCCAGCGTCCTTCGTCGTCGCGCGCAAGCAGGCGATGGACCTCGAGGGCGGCGGCCAGCCGGTACGCCGTGGCGCGGGGCAAGGCCGTCCGCTCACACAGTTCGGCTAATCCACAGGGTGATTGGGAGATGGTGTGGAGGATGACCACCGCTTTGTCCAGGACGCCGATACCGCTATGCTGTCTCACAAGAAGATATTAGCGTCTCGCATTCTGAGATCACAGCCCGAATGATCGGCGAGCCGCTGACGAGGCGAATTGAGGCGAGATTCGATATGGGAATCGACAACGGGGCGGCGGGGGTCGTCACCAGACCACGCACCCTGGCCGAAAAAGTCTGGGACGACCACGTTGTGGTGTCCGGTGGCGGCTCGGATCAAGGAGGGGCGCCCGATTTGATCTATATCGATCTGCACCTGGTGCACGAGGTCACCAGCCCGCAGGCCTTCGACGGCCTGCGCCTGGCCGGCCGGACGGTGCGCCGCCCCGATCTGACGCTGGCCACTGAGGATCACAACGTTCCGACCATCGACATCGACAAGCCGATCGCCGATCCGGTGTCACGGACCCAGGTCGAGACATTGCGGCGAAACTGCGCCGAATTCGGTGTGCGGCTATATCCCATGGGCGATGCCGAGCAGGGCATCGTGCATGTGGTCGGGCCGCAGCTGGGTCTCACCCAGCCCGGGATGACGGTCGTGTGTGGCGATAGCCACACCTCGACGCACGGCGCATTCGGCGCACTGGCCATGGGAATTGGCACCTCGGAGGTCGAGCACGTGCTGGCCACGCAGACGTTGCCGCTGCGCCCGTTCAAGACGATGGCGGTCAACGTCGATGGGCGGCTGCCCGACGGCGTGACGGCCAAGGACATCATTCTCGCGCTGATCGCCAAGATCGGTACCGGCGGCGGCCAGGGACATGTCATCGAATATCGGGGCAGCGCCATCGAATCGCTGTCGATGGAGGGCCGGATGACCGTCTGCAACATGAGCATCGAAGCCGGTGCCCGGGCGGGAATGGTGGCTCCGGACGAAACCACGTTCGAGTTCCTGCGCTCCCGCCCGCACGCCCCGCAGGGGGCGCAATGGGATGCGGCGATGAGTTATTGGAAGCAGCTGCACACCGACCCGGGTGCTGAATTCGACACCGAGGTCCACCTCGATGCCGCGTCGTTGAGCCCCTTTGTGACGTGGGGCACGAACCCCGGCCAGGGCGTGGCGCTGGCCGACACCGTGCCGGACCCGGAGCTGATGACCGACGACGCGCAGCGCCAGGCGGCCGAGAAAGCGTTGGCGTATATGGACCTTCGACCGGGCACGCCGATGCGTGACGTCACCGTTGACACGGTGTTCGTGGGCTCTTGTACCAACGGTCGTATCGAAGATCTGCGGGCCGTCGCCGACGTGCTGCGTGGTCGTAAGGTCGCGCCCGGGGTGCGGATGCTTGTCGTTCCGGGCTCGATGCGGGTGCGCGCACAGGCCGAAGCCGAAGGACTGGGTCAGGTTTTCACCGCCGCGGGCGCCGAATGGCGCCAAGCGGGCTGCTCAATGTGCCTGGGGATGAATCCCGATCAGCTGGCGCCGGGGGAGCGGTGCGCCGCGACGTCCAACCGCAACTTCGAAGGGCGCCAGGGTAAAGGCGGCCGGACGCATTTGGTGTCACCGGCCGTTGCCGCGGCGACAGCGGTTCGCGGCACATTGTCCGCTCCGGCCGATTTGAGCTGACGGATTCGATTGCGAAGGATGACCATGGAAGCATTTCACACCCACACCGGTATCGGTGTGCCGCTGCGGCGCTCCAATGTCGACACCGACCAGATCATTCCGGCGGTGTATTTGAAGCGTGTCACCCGAACCGGTTTCGAGGACGGCTTGTTCGCGAGTTGGCGGTCCGATCCGTCATTCATCCTCAATCTCAGCCCCTTTGACCGGGGATCGGTGCTCGTCGCGGGGCCCGATTTCGGCACGGGTTCCTCGCGTGAGCATGCGGTGTGGGCGCTGATGGACTACGGCTTCCGGGTGGTCATCTCGTCTCGATTCGGTGACATTTTCCGGGGCAACGCCGGCAAGGCGGGGCTGCTGGCGGCCGAGGTTTCTCAAGACGGTGTGGAACTGCTCTGGAAGCTCATCGAGGCGAGCCCGGGCTTGGAAATCACTGTCAATCTTCAAGATCGAAATATCACCGCGGGAACGACGGTGCTGCCGTTCAAGATTGACGACCACACCGCATGGCGTCTACTCGAAGGCCTTGACGATATCGGCCTTACGCTGCGGAAACTCGACGAGATCGAGCAATTCGAAGCGGTGTACCCGGACTGGAAACCGCGCACTCTACCCGCCTCGTGAAAGGTCGGACGACGCCGATTTACTGCTTGATCGGCTAACTAAACCGGGCCGATTTTCACGACTCCCACCGGTCAAGGGCGGCAACCGGATTGCGTAAACGAGGGCCGCTCGGCCGTGAAATTGCGCGTGGCTCTTGGAAATTTGCTGGGTGAGGGTTTACCGTGTCCACTAGTCGGTTCAAATCGAGGACCACTAGTGTCGGAGGGATTGATGAACAAGGCAGAGCTCATTGATGTGCTCACAACTAAATTGAACACGGACCGTCGGCAGGCGACCGCCGCGGTCGAGAACGTTGTCGACACCATTGTGCGTGCGGTACACAAGGGCGACAGCGTCACCATCACCGGGTTCGGCGTGTTCGAACAGCGGCGCCGCGCAGCGCGGGTTGCCCGCAACCCGCGGACCGGTGAGACGGTGAAGGTGAGGCCGACGTCCGTCCCGGCGTTCCGGCCCGGTGCACAGTTCAAAGCGGTTGTGTCTGGCGCACAGCGCCTCCCGTCGGAAGGCCCTGCGGTGAAGCGCGGTGTCGTGTCGGGTGGTGCGGCCAAGAAGACCGCCGCGAAGAAGGCTCCCGCCAAGAAGGCGGCGGCCAAGAAGGCTCCCGCCAAGAAGGCCGCGGCCAAGAAGGCTCCGGCCCGCAAGGCGGCGACCAAGGCTCCGGTCAAGAAGGCCGCGGCCAAGAAGGCGCCGGTTCGCAAGGCGGCGACCAAGGCTCCGGTCAAGAAGGCCGCGGCCAAGAAGGCGCCGGCCAAGAAGGCGGCGACCAAGGCTCCGGCCAAGAAGGCCGCGAGCAAGGCTCCGGCTCGCAAGGCGCCCGCAAAGAAGACGACCGCTCGTCGCGGTCGCAAGTAGGGCAGTCACGTCCTAGACACGAATACCCTTCGGGCGGCAGTGAAGCCCCCGAAGGGTATTCGTGTGCCAGCGGCGGTCGCAAGCGCGGCGCAGCCGGGCGCAGCGGGCCGGCGCCATTGTGCCAGCGGGTTGCGAGTACGGCCAGTGGCGCTACGCCCTCACGTTGGCGGCCAGCGCGCCGCCGATGTGGTCGGCAGCCACCAACCGGCCGTCTGACAAGGACAGCACCCACGCGCTGCCCTTGTGGTTGCGCGATTTGTCGGGCCGCACGCCGTCGCGCTCACACCACCATGCGATCAGGTCCGGAATCACCTTGCCCTGGGTGCAGACAACCGACGTGCGTTGCTGGTTGGCGATATCCAGCATTCGGTGGCGTCCGCGTTTCGCGTTCTTGGCATAGGCCTCTTCGGTGAGGGTGGGCTCGTTGAGCACGGGCACACCCAAGTCCTCGGCAAGCGGATCCACGGTCTGGTGGCAGCGGACGCGATCGGCCGCATGCACCTGTGCCGCACCGAATGCGAGTAGCTGCGGTACCAGCGCTTCGGCTTGTGCACGTCCGCGTTTGTCCAGCGGCCGCTTGGCGTCGTCGCCGGAGAAACGCGATTTGCGCCCGGCAGTGCCGTGTCGAACCACCAACAGGGTGTGGGTGTCGATGGGCTTTTTGATGAAGCGGCGCAACACTTTTCGATCTTGCCCGTAGTCAAGTTTGCGCATCGCCTCGGCAACCGGCAGCCAGACGAACTCGTCCACCTCGTTGCCCGGCACGAATTCGCCGCCGGTGGCGCGCGCCGCCCAGTAGAAGACTTTTTTGACGCCCTGGTCAATCGGATAGCTCACCAAGTCGAGCCGCCTGCCCAGGACGGCGCACTGACCCGTCTCCTCGTGCACCTCGCGCACGGCGGCCACCGGAGCCGTTTCGCCCGGATCCACCTTGCCCTTGGGCAGTGACCAGTCGTCGTACCGGGGACGGTGAATGACGGCGATCTCGATGTCCTGGCCGCCGTCGCGGTCGCCCGGGTCGCTGTCGCCCGGGTCGCTGTTGGCCGGTCGCCACAGCACCGCGCCGGCGGCGTAGACGACGCGGCTTCCGGAGCGCCGTGCGGCGGACGAATTCTGGGTCGGCACCTCAACTCCTGCAGATCAATTCAGCTCAGAGCCGCAAGCGTGATCGGGATGCGGCCGGAGAAACAACCGGAAATCACCGCACAGAGCTAGGGACTGCGATGGCGCTCCATCAACGATACTTGGTGGTCGCGCACAGTATGGCCCGCTTGCGGCGACGGCGTCCACTGCCCGTCGGGCCCCAATTCCCAGCAGCGGGTGGACGGATTTAGTGCAGATTCGAACAATTCGTCCAGCTGTGCGGTGAGTTTCGGGTCCTTGACCTGAGCCAGCACCTCCACACGCCGGTCGAGATTGCGGTGCATCATGTCGGCGCTGCCGATCCAGAACTCGTTGATGTTGCGGAAATGGATGATTCGCGAGTGCTCCAGGAAGCGGCCGAGAATCGAGCGTACGAAGATGTTTTCGGAAAACCCCTCGGCGCCCGGACGCAGCGCACAGATGCCACGCACCACGACCTCAACCCGCACGCCGGCCTGCGAGGCCCGGTAGAGGGCATCGATCACCTGCTCGTCGACTAACGCGTTCATCTTCAGGCGGATGCGCCCGTTGCCGCGTTCGCGGTGCGATTCGATCTCGCGCTCGACGCGTTCGATGATGCCGGAACGTATTCCGTGCGGCGCCACCAGCAGATTGCGATAGGAGACCTTGCGCGAATAGCCGGTAAGCGAATTGAACAAATCGGTGAGGTCCGCGCCGATATCGGGGTTCGCCGTCAGCAGGCCGACATCCTCATACAGGCGTGCGGTTTTGCTGTTGTAGTTGCCGGTTCCGATGTGGCAGTACCGCCGGATGGCCGAACCTTCGCGGCGCACCACCAAACAGGTCTTGCAGTGTGTCTTGAGGCCGACGAGCCCGTACACGACATGTACGCCCGCCTGCTCGAGTGCGCGCGCCCAACGGATGTTGGCCTGTTCGTCGAAGCGCGCCTTGATCTCGACGAGTGCCACGGCCTGCTTTCCGGCCTCGGCCGCTTCGATCAGCGCGCGCACGATCGGCGAATCGCCGGAGGTGCGGTACAGCGTCTGTTTGATCGCCAGCACGTTGGGGTCCGCGGCGGCCTGCTGGATGAACCGCTGCACGCTGGTGGAAAAGGAATCGTACGGGTGGTGCACCAGCACGTCGCCTTCGCGCAGCGTCGCGAAAATACTCTTGGGAGACTCGCGGTCGGCGAAGGCGGGGTGGGTGTCCGGGACGAATGCCGGGTCCTTGAGCGCAGGCCGGTCCAGGCCGTAGATCTGCCACAGCGACGAAAGGTCGAGCAGGCCGGGAACTTCGATGACGTCACCGGGATCCACATCGAGTTCGCGCAGCAGCAGTTCCAGCATTCCCTCGGTCATGTCGTCGGCGATCTCGAGTCGCACCGGCGGGCCGAACCGCCTGCGCGCCAATTCCCGTTCCAGCGCCTGCAGCAGATCCTCGTCGCGGTCTTCTTCGACTTCCATGTCGGCGTTGCGGGTGATGCGGAAAGCGTGATGCTCCACGATCTCCATGCCCGGGAACAGAAGAGGGAGGAATGCCGCGATCAGCTCTTCCATCGGAAGGTAGCGGACGATGGTTCGCCCGTCGTCCCCGCTGTTGATCGCAGGGAGCTCGACGAAGCGATCGACATTGTTGGGCACCTTGACTCGGGCGAAGTGCTGACCTCCGTCCTCGGGCTGACGCACCATGACCGCCAGGTTCAGGCTCAGCCCGCTGACGAACGGGAACGGGTGCGCGGGATCGACGGCCAGCGGCGTCAGGACGGGGAAGACCTGTTCGGTGAAATAGGCCGACAACTCGTCGCGCTCGCCCTGATCGAGGTCCGCCCACGTGACGATGTGAATGCCTTCCTCGGCGAGCGCCGGCCGCACCGAATCGAGGAACACCCGCGCGTGCCGGGTCGCGATCCGCTGAGTCTTTTCCCCGATGAGGGCGAGTTGCTTGCGCGGCGTCAGACCGTCGGCCGAGCGGACCGACAATCCCATCTCGTCGCGGCGCTTGAGGCCGGCGACGCGCACCATATAGAACTCGTCGAGGTTGGAGGCGAAGATCGCCAGGAATTTGGCGCGCTCCAGCAGGGGCAACGAGTTGTCGTCGGCCAGCGCCAGCACGCGGGCGTTGAAGTCGAGCCAGCTCAGTTCCCGGTTGAGGTAACGATCCTCCGGCAGATCGGTCAACGTGGCCTGGGTCGCAGCCGGTGGTGCGGCCACGTCCGAGTCGCCTGAATGCCACAAATTCTCGTCGGGTCGCGCCTCGGCTTCTATTTCAGTCACCCTGCGATCATTGCTCATCACGCGCGGGTGCTGCTAGCGCCCGGGCGACATCCATTCGCCGTTGGGGTGACGTTCACCCGGCGGACAGCTCTACCCGCGGTGATCGAGATCAGTGCGTCGCGATGGCCCGGGTGGTCGCGGGCCCCACCCCCAGGCGACGGGCGGCGGCGAGGTCGTTGGGAGTGTCGACATCGCATCGCAGGCCGGGCCATGCGCCGGTCAGCTCGATCGCGCCCGAACTGCGGTGCCGCGCCGAGGAATCGGGCCCGAATTGCGGGTCGAGTGCGCTGCCGAACGCAAACAGCGCAGCCGTGCCGGTCGCCAGCCGGTCGGCGACGAAGCTGCGCCGGTGCTGGCGTGCGGCGGCGATCGCCTCGTTCAGCTCCTGAGTCTGCAACGCTGGCAAATCCCCTTGCAGCGCAACAACATTGGTGAAGGAACCGCCCACCGCGCGTTCCGCGGTGGCGATGGCGGTGTTCAGCGGATCGGGGTGACCCTCGGGTGTCGGGTCGGCCACCACGTCGGCGCCCAGCTCGGTGGCCGCGGCGGCTGCGGCGTCGTCGGGCGTGATCACGGTGATCGAGCCCAGGGATCGGACACGTCCGGCGGCGGCCAGGGTGTCGAGCAGCATGGCGAGCACGACGCGCTCCCGGGTGGGCGCCGAAAAGACCGGCGCCAGCCTGGTCTTGGCCGCGGCCAACCTCTTGACGGCGATGATCAACGCCACATCGCCTGTGCCGTCGGCTCGTGTGTCGATCATGAGACCTCATCCTGCCAGCGACCCGCCCGCCCGCTCGCGTGACGCCCGGTCCATCGCTGATCTAGGGTGTAGCGGCTGCACGCGCCGCGTGAGCAACACAGACCACGACAGGGGGTGGCACATGACCGGCGCATCGTCGGGCACCGTCGCGGTCATGGGCGCCGGCGCCTGGGGCACGGCCCTGGCCAAGGTGCTGGTGGACGCCGGGGGACCGGAGGCGGGGGTCACGCTGTGGACGCGGCGCCCCGAGCTCGCCGAACAGATCAATTCCACCCGGTGCAACCCCGACTACCTGCCCGGCACGTTGCTGCCGGCGGGCATCCGGGCCACCTCCGACGCCGCCGAAGCCCTGCGCGACGCCTCAACGGTGCTGCTGGGCGTGCCGGCGCAGACGATGCGCGGCAACCTCGAGCGCTGGGTGGCGCTGATTCGCGAGGGCGCGACCCTGGCCAGCCTGGCCAAGGGCATCGAGCTGGGCACGCTGATGCGGATGAGTCAGGTCATCGTCTCGGTCACCGGCGTCGACCCGTCTCAGGTCGCGGTGATCTCGGGGCCGAATCTGGCCAGCGAAATCGCCGCATCCCAGCCCGCCGCCACCGTCGTCGCCTGCAGCGACTCGGGCCGGGCCGTCGCGCTGCAGCGCATGCTGAACAGCGGCTACTTCCGCCCGTACACCAATAGCGACGTGGTCGGCACCGAGATCGGCGGGGCGTGCAAGAACGTCATCGCTCTCGCGTGCGGGATGGCCGTCGGTGTCGGGCTCGGCGAGAACACTACGGCGGCGATCATCACGCGCGGACTGGCCGAGATCATGCGGCTGGGGATCGCGCTCGGCGCCAAGGGAGCGACGCTGGCCGGACTGGCCGGCGTGGGCGACCTGGTGGCCACCTGCAGCTCACCGCATTCGCGGAACCGTTCTCTGGGCGAACGGCTCGGCCGGGGAGCAACCATCCAGTCGCTGCTGGGCGGCACGCCCGACGGAGACGAAGGGCAGGTCGTCGAGGGTGTGACGTCCTGCGAGGCGGTGCTGGCACTGGCCGCCAGTTACGACGTGGAAATGCCGCTGACCGACGCCGTGCACCGGGTGTGTCACAAGGGGTTGTCGGTCGACGAGGCCATGGCCCTGCTCCTGGGCCGCAGCACCAAGCCCGAATAAAAGATTGATGCCCGAATAAAAGATGAAAGGCCAGGTCGCGGCCCGCCACCCGAGGGGACCACGGGCCACCCGGTAGCCTCTTGAGATTGTGAATGCCAGCCAGCGGGTGCGCGTCGCCGTCGTCTTCGGCGGGCGCAGCAACGAGCACGCCATCTCGTGCGTCTCGGCCGGCAGCATCATCCGCAACCTGGACCCGGAGCGGTTCGAGGTGGTCGCGGTCGGCATCACTCCGGAAGGTTTGTGGGTGCTCACCGACGGCGACCCCGCCGCGCTGGCGATCACCGACCGGCAACTGCCCGAGGTGACCGCCGCGGCCGGAACCGAACTGGCGCTGCCCGCCGATCCGCTGCGCAGCGGCCAACTGGTGTCACTGGCACCAGGGGCCAACGAGGTGTTGGCGTCGGTCGACGTGGTGTTCCCGGTGTTGCACGGCCCCTACGGCGAGGACGGCACCATCCAGGGTCTGCTCGAACTCGCCGAGGTGCCCTACGTGGGGGCGGGCGTGCTCGCCAGCGCGGCCGGAATGGACAAGGAGTTCACCAAAAAGCTGTTCGCCGCCGAAGGTTTGCCGATCGGCGACTTCGCGGTGCTGCGCCCGTCGCAGGCGGGGCTGGGCCCCGCGGAGTGCGCGCGGCTGGGGCTGCCGGTGTTCGTCAAACCCGCGCGGGGCGGCTCCTCGATCGGTGTGAGCCGGGTGACCAGCTGGGATCAGCTGGACGCAGCCATTGCGGCCGCGCGCCGGCACGACCCCAAAGTCATTGTCGAGGCCGCGATCGTCGGCCGTGAGCTGGAATGCGGCGTGCTCGAAATGCCGGACGGGACAGTAAAAGCCAGCACGCTGGGTGAAATCCGGGTGGCCGGGGTGCGCGGGCGCGAGGATTCCTTCTACGACTTCTCGACCAAATACCTCGACGACGCAGCCGAACTGGACGTGCCCGCCAAGGTGGACGACGAAATCGCCAACGCGGTGCGCCAATTGGCGGTCCGGGCGTTCAAGGCGATCGACTGTCAGGGTCTGGCCCGGGTCGACTTCTTCCTCACAGAAGACGGGCCGGTGCTCAACGAGATCAACACGATGCCGGGATTCACCACGATCTCGATGTTCCCGAGGATGTGGGCGGCCAGCGGCATGGATTACCGGGCCTTGCTGGCGACGATGGTGCAGACCGCGCTGGCCCGCGGGGTGGGGCTGCGCTAACCGGGCCGACGCGGCTGACCGGGGTCGATGGGCGCCGCCGGGATGCTGCGGTCTATCACCTCGGACAGCCGCTGAATCGGCGTCGGGCCCGACCCGGTCGGCAGCGTGAGCGCCACATAGACCCCGCGATCCACCGTGTACCAGGTGGATCTGCCCGCGTCGCCGGCGGATTGCTGGTCGGAACGCACCTGAAACCACTGCACCCGATCGACGGCCTGGATAGGGGATCCGAGGACGAATTCGGCTGGGCGGTCCAGCCCGCAACGCAGCACCACCGGGTCACCGTCCGGCCCGCTGCGCCACGCGGCGGCGCCGTGCGGGGCCGGCTGTTCGAGGGGCGCGCGCTGGTAATTGCCGAGCCGCTGCGGCAGCGCACCCATCAGGGCCCTGCACGCGGGGCCATCGGCCTGCGGCGCCGGGACGGCGGGAACGGCGACCGAACGCGGGGGCGTCTCACGACTGGCCGCGATGGCCAGGATCACGCCGATCGTTGCGACGGCCAGCGCGATCGCGACGACGATCAGCGCGCGCGACGGCCCGGCATCGGCATCCGATTCGGTTGCCACCGCAGCACACCTCCCGCCTCCGCTCACCACTATCGCCCGCAGTCGCCCGCGTGCCAATTTATTCTCGGGCCGAAACGCCGTCGCACGGGCACGGGGTTCTACACTGGCGCGGTCCGACGTGCGGGCGGAACCATCGCGGGCCCCGGCGCCGTGACGCGCCGAAGGAGGTGGCGTGCAAGACGAATCGGACGAGTCCCCGTCGTTGCGGCAACTCGGCGAGTTCGCCGTGATCGATCGCCTGGTGCGGGGCCGCGAGCAGCCGCCCGCGGTCGAGCTCGGGCCGGGCGACGACGCTGCGGTGGTGGCATCGCGGGACGGCCGCGCCCTGGTGTCGACCGACATGCTGGTGCAGGATCGGCACTTCCGGCTGGACTGGTCGACGCCGCACGACATCGGCCGCAAGGCGATTGCGCAGAATGCCGCGGACATCGAGGCGATGGGCGGGCGGCCGACGGCATTCGTGGTGGCCTTCGGCGCGCCCGCCGACACCCCCGCTGCGATGGTGGGCGCGCTGGTCGACGGGATGTGGGACGAGGCGCACCGGATCGGTGCGGGCATCGCCGGCGGTGACCTGGTCCAGTGTCGCCAGTGGGTCATCTCGGTGACGGTGCTGGGCGACCCGGACGGACGCGCACCGGTGCTGCGATCGGGCGCCAAGCCCGGCGCGCTGATCGCCGTCGCGGGTGAGCTGGGCCGATCTGCCGCAGGATTCGAGTTGTGGCGCAACGGTATTGACGACTTCGACGAGCTGCGCCGGCGGCATGTGGTGCCGCAGCCACCTTACGGTCAGGGAGCGGCGGCTGCGGCCGGGGGTGCGCAGGCGATGATCGACGTCTCCGACGGGCTCGTCGCCGACCTGCGTCACGTCGCCGAGGCGTCTCGGGTGGGCATGAACCTGTCGACGTCGGCGCTGGCCGCGGACCGCGATGCGGTTGCAGGCGCCGCGGCCGAGGTGGGCGCCGACCCCTGGGAGTGGGTGCTGGGCGGCGGCGAGGACCACGCCCTGGTGGCGTGCTTCGCCGGTTCCGTGCCCGGCGGATGGCGCATCGTCGGGCGGGTTCTCGACGGGCCGGCCCGGGTGCTCGTCGACGATCGGGAGTGGAGCGGCAACGCCGGCTGGCAGTCGTATTAGGGTGACGCGGTGACCGTTTACGCGATCGCGGGGAGCCGACGATGACCGCGCGTCCGTTGGGTGAATTGGTCGAGCCGGGCTGGGCCGGCGCACTGCAGCCGGTAGCCGATCAGGTGGCCGGGATGGGGCAGTTCCTGCGGGCCGAGATCGCGGCCGGGCGCCGGTATCTGCCTGCCGGGCAGAACGTTCTGCGCGCCTTCAGCTATCCCTTCGACGACGTCAGGGTGCTGATCGTCGGGCAAGACCCGTACCCCACACCGGGACATGCTGTGGGCCTGAGTTTTTCGGTGGCGCCCGAGGTGCGGCCGCTGCCGCGCAGCCTGGCCAACATCTTCCAGGAGTACACCGCGGACCTGGGGCATCCGGCGCCCTCGTGCGGTGACCTGGCCCCGTGGGCGCAACGCGGTGTGCTGTTGCTGAACAGGGTGCTCACCGTGCGCCCCGGTAATCCCGCCTCGCATCGCGGCAAGGGTTGGGAGGCGGTAACCGAATGCGCCATCCGGGCGCTGACGCAACGCTCGCGCCCCCTGGTGGCGATTCTGTGGGGCCGCGACGCATCGACGCTCAAACCGATTCTCGCCCAAGGGAACTGCGTCGCCATCGAGTCACCGCACCCGTCGCCGCTGTCGGCCTCGCGCGGGTTTTTCGGTTCGCGCCCGTTCAGTCGCGCCAACCAACTGCTGGCCGAGATGGGTGCCGACGCGATCGACTGGCGCCTGCCCTGACCCAAACTTGCGGCGCTCGGCGTCCGCCGAGCGCTTCTGTCGCCTGCTTGTCGCCGAGCGTCACGCCAGCGTGACGCTCGGGGTCCAATGCCACGCTGGCGTGACGCTCGCCGAGAGGAAGGGACGGCGTGAGGTTCGGCGCCCGCCGGCGGCGAACAGGCGGTACGTGATCAGTCCGCGAAGTTGACGTCCTTCGTGACGGCCTTCCACTGCTCGATCGACGCAGACATCGCAGTGATCTTGTCCCGCATGGCCTTCAGCACATCGCGACCCAGCAGCAGCCGCAGCGGCGGGTCATCGAGCGTGGTCACCATCAGCACCGCCACGGCGACCTTGCGCGGGTCGCCGGGCAGGTGATCGGCGAACTGCTTGATCAGGTCCTTGCGCGCCGCCACGTCGGCGTAGTCGGCGATCGGCCTGCCCGACTCCTTCATCGACCGCGTCGCCCAGTCGGTGCGGAACGCGCCCGGCTCGATGGCGGTGACCTTGATGCCCAGCGGCCCCACCTCCTGGGCCAGCGCTTCGGTGAGCGCCTCCAGCGCGAATTTGGTCGACGAATAGTAGGCGTTGGGTGGGTTGGCCACCAGGCCGGTCATCGAGGAAATGTTGATGATGTGCCCCGACCCGCGGGCGCGCATGGCCGGCAGCACCGCCTTGATCATGTCGACGGCGCCGAAGTAGTTGACGTCGAACAGCTTGCGCACCTCGGCGTCCTCTCCCTCTTCCACCGAGGACAGGTAGCCGTGTCCGGCGTTGTTGACCAGGACGTCGATGCCGCCGAACGCCGTGCCGGCCGCCGACACCGCCGCCGCGATCTGGGCGGCGTCGGTCACGTCGAGGGCGACGGGCAGGGCGCGTTCGCCGAATTCGCCGGCGATGTCGTCCACCGCCTCGGCCCGCCGCGCGGTCACCACCACGTTGTGCCCGGCTTGCAGTGCGGCGCGCGCGATTTCGCGACCGAAGCCGGTGGAGCATCCCGTGACCAGCCAGCGCGACATCGTCAGATCGTCCCTTCCGGCAGCCGGCGCAGATAGGCCGTGCGCCGCTCGGCCAGCTCGGTCTTGCGCTGCTGCTCGCTCACCCGCGGCAGGTGCGGCACCTCGGTGTCGAGCCGGTCCAGCTTGACCACCCGTCCGCGCGCCCCGAGGTTTTCGCGGGGACCGCTGGCGCCGAACTCGGCCATGCGCAGGGTCAAGATGGCCTCCCGCAGCCCGTCGGAGTCGATCCAGTTCGCCACGCCGGGATCGACGGGCGAGATCACGTAGGTGTACGAGCCGTCCTCGTTGGCGACCGACTGCGCCTTGTTCAGGCTGCCGGTGCGATCGACGAGATCGAGGGTGGTGCCCCAGATGTTGCTCAGCGGCACCGTGAAGTATTCGGCGCCACCGTCATTCAGGTCGACGACGAACGCCTCGTCGGGGGCGAGGTCGAACCGGCCCATCACGTAGACCTGATTGCGCATCGCGCCCACCTTGTCCGCCGACCAGGCCAGGTCGAAGTGGTTGGCCGGCATCTTGTAGACGCCGTGGCTGAGCTTGCCGGTGAAGTTGGCGAAGTAGTCCATCATGGCCGCGGTGGCCTCGGCCTGCTCGTCGAGCGTACGCGCCGCCGCCGCCGGTGGGCCGCCGAGTCGTTGCACCTCAATGTGATTGGCGTCGTCGCGGCCCCAGTCCAGCAGCACGTCGCGGATGTAGAACTCGTGAGCCTGCGCTGCGGTCTGCACGTGGTTCGGCCGGCCGTTGGCCGGGTCGGCGTCCACGGTGATGGTGTAGCTGCCGTCGGAGTCGACCGCCATGGTGCGGCCGTTGAGCACGGCGACGGTGCCCATGTGGGCGTCCCACAGCGTGAAGTAGTTCTCGGTCATCCGGTGCTCGCCGACCCGGCCGTGGATCTCGTAGCGCTCGTCGCCCGAGATCGGGATCACCCGGTACACGCTGTCGGGATTGTCGATGCCCCACCGTGATCCGGGGATGCGGCGGCCATTCACCGGGTGTGCGAGCCTGGTGATGCAGCTGACCTTGGGGCGCAGCTTGTCCTGGTTGGACGACCACATCGCCGCCGAGAACATCACCTCGGCGAACGCGTCGTCGAACCGTTCGCGCATCGCGTCGGACGCCTTGGCGCGACCGAGCCAGGTCTCGGCGACAGAGCGATAGGCGGCCTTGACTTCTGCGTGCTCGATCAGGTCCAGCGCCGCGAGCTCCTGTTCGTGCTGGGACGCCGTCGCGACCGGGTCATCAGGCATGTGCTGTTCCTCCGATGTGCTGTCCAAAACGCTTGTTGTACAGGGTGAATCGCTCGTCGATCTGCTCGGGACGCAGGCCGTGGTTCTCCAGGCCGTAGGGCGGCCGGGGCACTTCCCGGGGACGGTGCGCCAGCCAGCGCCGCATCGCATCCTCGGCGGCGGCGGTCAGCGGCACGCCGACGGCGTCGTACACGCGGGCCACCTGCCCGATCGGATCGGCCACCGCGTCGCCGAAACCGATGTCGGTGACCACGGCACCCCCATCGGACCACCCGTCGCGGATCGTCATCGCCCGATCGTTGGTCCAGCCCATCCGTTGCAGCCATTGCGCACCGACCCGGTGCGTGTCGACGGTGTCGGCATGCATCGCATGCAGGGTCGCGTTCAGGCTGGCCCCCGAGGCGATCGTGGTGCGCGGGTCGCGATGCATGTGCACGATGTGCAGATCGGGGAACTGCACACGCAGCAGATCCAAATACCCAAGGTGCGCAGGCGATTTCAGCACCCATCGGTGCGCGTGCCGACCCCGTTGCCGCTTCTGCCACTGCAGGAACTGCAGCATGCGGTGCAGGTAACCGTAGGCGGGGGAGAAGTTCTGCTCATCGAGCCAGGCCCGGTAGTGCGGCAGGTCCGCGCCCGACTCGGGGACGTGGGACAGGAACGCGTCGGCCAGAAACACGATCTCCTCCTCGGCCTCCCTGGCGTACATGGGGTGGATGGAGAACAATTCGGGCGCCAGTTCGCGGGACTTCGCTTCGCGCGCTTCGCTGATCGCGATGCGCGGATCGGGGGCCCCGCTGAATCGATGGTCGAGCCGCGGCGCGACCTCGACCACCTCCCACCCGTATGCGCAGACGAAGCGCCGGTCGGCGGCCAGCAGCCGCTGCAGCAGGGTGGTCCCGCTGCGCATCATCCCGACGACGACGATCGGCGCGGCCACCCGCTCGTCGAGGATCTCGGGGTGGCGGCGGATCCACTCCTGCGCGCGCAGCCGCATGCGCAGGCTGTGCACCAGGCCCGACCGCAGGACGTGCACGCCGATGGCGTTGAGGTCGGCGCGCGCATAGTCGGCCAGCAGCACCGCCAGCGGGCCCGCGAATTCGCCCGAGCCCCAGTCGGTGAGCCCTTCCTTGCGCTGGGCGTCGGCCAGCACGGTGGCCGGGCCGAACGGGCCGTCGAGCACGCCGGCGGATGGCACTGGTCAGAACTTCAGATGCCGGCTGACGTCGCCGACCTGGTCGACGAACATGGTGCGGCTGTCGAAGCACCAGGCGCCGTCGACCCGGTGGAAGGTGTCCTTGTAATGCCCGGTGATGATGACCTGCAGCGGCAGCTCGTCGGTGGCCTGCGTGACGCAGTAGTAGGACGTGCTCTTTGCGGTTCCGGCCGCATCGTCGATGTACAGCTGCACGTTGGTGGTGTTGTGTTTGGTCTTCGGGGTGCCGTCGTCATATATCCGCGTGGCCATGTCGTACATCTCCCGCACCCGGGCGGATCCGGCGAACACCGTCTCGGGCGGGCCGTCCTGGATCCCGCAGATGCGCCCGTGGCGGAAGAGCCGGGCCACCCCGTCCAGGTCGCCGCCGTCGAGGAGCTGCGCATAGGTGTAGATGAGGTTGGTGATCTCGGTGGCGCTGTCACTCATGCAAACCCGCCTCGGGAGTCTTCCGCTCTGGTCCGCGAACAATGTTCGCAGAACCGGTCCGACTTACATAGAACTGACCATTACTCTGGATCGCCGTGACCTTACCGTGGACGCCGAGCAGGCTCGGCAACCTCACCGGCAAACGCGTGATCGTGACCGGGGCGACCAACGGCGTCGGGCTCGGCACCGCGCGTGCACTCGCCAAAGCCGGTGCGCACGTGATTTTGGCGGTCCGCAACACCGAACTCGGCGAGCGACGGGCCGCGGAGATGTCCGCGCTGAGCGGCACGACCACTGTGGCCAAGCTCGATCTCGCCGACCTCTCGTCGGTGCGGGCCTTCGCGGGGCTGATCGACGAGCCGGTGGACATCCTGATCAACAACGCCGGTGCCCTGACGGACCGGCGCACCGAGACCGTCGACGGCTTCGAGATGACGCTGGGCACCAACCTGCTCGGACCGTTCGCCCTGACCAATCTGCTTCTGCCCCAAGTGCGTTCGCAGATCATCAATGTCGGCTCCGACGCGCACCGCTCGGCGACGCTGCAGCTCGACGATCCGCACCTGCGCCAGCACAAGTGGACCAGGCTGGGGGCGTACGCGCAGTCCAAGCTCGCCGTCATGCTGTGGGGGCTCGAGCTGGACCGCAGGCTGCGCGCAGCCGGGTCGCCGATCGTCAGCCAGCTCACCCACCCCGGCTGGGTGGCCTCGAACCTGTCCAACCTGGGCGAATCGGCGCTGATGTCGCTGGCGCACAAGGGCGTCAAGGCGGTGGCCGACCGGTTGGCCAACGACATCGACGAAGGCGCGGCGCCCACGCTCTACTGCATCAGCGAGCCGATTCCACCGGGCAGCTACGTCGGGGTCAGCGGTAGGTTCGGGCTGCGCGGCGGCCCGGTGCTGATCGGCCGCACCCAGCTGGCCTGCGATTACGACACGGCCGCGCAACTGGTGGCCTTCGCCGAGCACGAGACGGGCACAACGCTGGAGGTGCCGTGATGGGCGAATTCGACGGCACCGTTGCCGTGATCACCGGCGCCGCGCGCGGTCAGGGCCGCAGCCACGCCGTCGCGCTGGCCGAGCAGGGCGCCGACATCATCGCCGTCGACATCTGCGCCGACCTCGAGGCGATCCCGTATGCCCTGGCGACCGAATCCGACCTCGGCGAGACAGTCCGACTGGTCCGGGCGGCCGGGCGCACGGCGGTTCCGGTGATCGCCGACGTCCGCGACCTCAAGGGACTGCAGGCAGGGGTCCAGTCCGGCGTCGACGAACTCGGCGACGTCGACGTCCTCGTCGCCAACGCAGGAGTGGTGGCCATCGGGGTCGCCGACGCCGACTCCGAACCGGTATTCGACACGATCGTCGACACCAACCTCAAGGGGGTGTGGCACACGCTGCTGGCCGCCGTTCCCTCGATCGTGCGTAAGGGCCGCGGCGGCTCGGTGGTGCTGGTCAGTTCGTCGCAGGGGCTGACCGGGCGCGGCGGCGACGGCAGCGCCGCGATGTTCGCGTACGCCGCATCCAAACACGGGGTGGTGGGGCTGATGCGATCGGCGGCCAATGCCTATGCGCCACACAAGATCCGGGTCAACTCGGTGCACCCGAGCGGTGTCGCGACGCCGATGATCCTCAACGACTTCGTGGTGCACCGGATGCTGGAAAACCCCAACCCGCCGCTGACCCGGACGCTGCTACCCGACGTGGCGCTGCTCGAGGCGCAAGACGTCACCGAGGCGGTGCTGTGGCTCGCAGGCCCGCGCTCGCGCTACATCACCGGCGCGGCGATTCCGGTGGACGCCGGCCACGTCGTGATGTGACGACGGTTGTCGCTGCCCGATCGTGGCGACCCGCTGCGCCCGGCGATCGCCCCTAGCCGCGGACGACCTTGCCGGCCTTGATGCAGGACGTGCAGACGTTCAGCCGCTGCTTGTTGCCGCCCGGACGGGTGGCGGCGTGCACGGTCTGGACGTTGGGGTTCCACCGGCGGCTGGTGCGGCGGTGGGAGTGCGACACCGACTTACCGAAGCCGGGGCCTTTCCCGCAGATGTCGCACACAGCGGCCATGGTTCAGACTCCTCAAATCTCGGGGGCCCGGCACGGACGGAAATCGTGGAAACGAGCCGGGACGGCCCGGGTTCGCCCGGGCCTGACCAGAATACCGACTGTCGCGGCAAGCGCCAAAACGGTCACCACCGCTGTCGCCCCTTCTGGCTAGGCTCAATGGGCCGGATCCGCCCGCCGGTGGGCGGGTGTCGACCGGCAGCCGTCGTGCGTGTGGTCAGGCTACGCTGGCGCGCACCGCGGGACCGGCGCAAAGGAGGTGGTCACTCTGGGCACTGCTGGTTCGTCGCAGGATCGTCTCCTGGACGCGATCACCCTGCGCGACTGGGCGCACACCGCCGTCAGCGACCTGATCACGCACATCGACGAGATCAACCGCCTCAACGTCTTCCCCGTCGCCGACTCCGACACCGGCGCGAACATGCTGTTCACCATGCGCTCAGCCCTGGCCGAGGCCGACACGAGCGCCGGCGCCGAGGGTGCCTCGGCGTGTGTCGCGCGGGCCGCGGCGGCGCTGTCGGGCGGCGCGCTGAACGGCGCGCGCGGCAACTCCGGGGTGATCCTGTCGCAGATCCTGCGCGGGGTCGCCGACGCCACCGCGGCTGCCGCCGCCGACTCGGGCGGTGAGCTGCGCCACATCGACGCGGTGGTGCTGGCCGCCGCGCTGCGGCGCGGCGTGGAGCTGGTGATCAGTTCGATGGGCGGCGAGGAGATCCCCGGGACCATCGTCTCGGTGCTGCGGGCCGCCGCGAACGCCGTGGCGCAGTGCGCCGGAGCCGCGGACGGGCTGGGGACAGCCGTCATCGCCGCGGGCGACGCGGCGGTGGTCGCGCTGGAGAAAACCCCCGAACAGCTCGACGTGCTGGCCGACGCCGGCGCCGTGGATGCGGGCGGGCGTGGCTTGCTGGTGCTGCTGGACGCGTTGCGGTCCACGATCACCGGGCAAGCACCGGCCCGCACCGTGTACGAGCTGTCGCCGCGGGCGCAGCCGGAGGCGCCCACGCAGCGGCCGGCGCCCCAGTTCGAGGTCATGTACCGGCTGGACGACTGCGAACCCGCAGCGGCGGACGGGCTGCGCGACCGGCTGGGGGAGCTGGGCGACTCGGTGGGCATCGCGTCCGCGCCGTCGTCGGCGCAGCGCACCTACTCGGTCCACGTGCACACCGACGACGCCGGCGCCGCCGTGGAAGCCGGGCTGGCGGCCGGCCGGCTGAGCCGCATCGTCATCTCGGCGCTGAGCTCGGGCGCCGGCGGGCTGCCCGCCGGCGGCTGGACGCGGGAACGGGCGGTGCTGGCGGTGGTCGACGGCGACGGCGCCGACGAGCTGTTCGCCGGCGAGGGCGCCTGCGTGCTGCAGCGCGACCCGGCCGCGCACGATCCCGTCACCAACATCAGCGCGCACCAGCTGATGCGGGCCGTCATCGACACCGGCGCCGCCCAGGTCATGGTGTTGCCCAACGGCTATGTGGCCGCCGAGGAGCTGGTGGCCGGCTGCACCGCGGCCATCGGCTGGGGGATCGACGTGGTGCCGATCCCGACCGGGTCGATGGTGCAGGGCATGGCCGCGCTGGCCGTGCACGAACCCGGCCGGCAGGCCGTGGACGACGGCTACACCATGGCCCGCGCCGCCGCTGCGGCGCGGCACGGCTCGGTGCGCATCGCCACCGAGAGCGCATTGACGTGGGCGGGCCGCTGCCGCCCCGGCGACGGCCTGGGCATCGCCGGCGATGAGGTGCTGATCGTGGCCGCCGACGCGGTCGGGGCGGCGATCGGTCTGCTCGATCTCCTGCTGGCCTCCGGCGGCGACCTGGTGACCGTGCTGCTGGGCGCGGACATCGACACCGACGACCCGGACGCCGATGCCGGCGCCGTCGGCGACATCCTGGAAGAACACATGCACGACCACCACCCCGGGACCGAACTGGTGACCTACCGCACCGGCCACCGCGGGGACGTGCTGCTGATCGGGGTCGAGTAGCGATGGCGTCGCTGCGCGACCGGCTGGACTACGTTCTCGGCGGAAAGGCCCCGCAACTCTTCGACGAGGTGTTCGGCATCCGGACCGTCGACGATCTGTTGCGCCACTACCCACGCAGCTACACCGAGGGCGCCAGCCGTTGGGACGCGCACGACGAACGCCCGCCCGCCGGCGAGCACGTCACCATCGTCGACACGATCACCGAAACCGCGACGTTCCCGATGAAAAAGACACCGAAAAAGGTGTGCCACCGCATCACCCTCGGCTCCGGCCGCAACAAGGTGACCGCGACGTTCTTCAACGCGAATTTCCTGAAAAAGGATCTCACCGAGGGCACCAAGGTGATGCTGTCCGGCGAGGTCGGATACTTCAAAAACGTGATGCAGCTGACGCATCCGGCTTTTCTCCTGCTCGATCGGCAGGACGGCAGGAATCGGGGCACCCCATCGCTCAAGAGCATCGCCGACGCCTCGCACGCCACCAGCGGCGAAGCGATCGCGGACGCGTATCAGCGCCATTTCTTCCCGATCTATGCTGCCAGCGCCAAGTTGCAGAGCTGGAACATCTTCGGCTCCGTGCGCCAGGTGCTCGACGTGCTCGACCCGGTGCCCGATCCGCTGCCCGCGGACCTGCGCGCGAAACTCGGCCTGGTCGACGAGGACCGGGCGCTGCGCGACATCCATCTCGCCGAGAGCGAGGCGCGGCGGCAGCGCGCGCGGGAGCGCCTGACTTTCGACGAGGCCGTAGGCCTGCAGTGGGCGCTGGTGGCCCGTCGCCACGGCGAGCTGTCGGAGTCCGGGCCGCCCGCGCCGCCCCGGTCGGACGGCCTGGCCGTGGAACTGTTGGGGCGCTTACCCTTTGAGCTGACGGCGGGACAGCGTGAGGTGCTCGCCGTGCTGTCGGACGGGCTGGCGGCGACCCGCCCGCTGAATCGCCTGCTGCAGGGCGAAGTGGGCTCGGGTAAGACGATCGTCTCGGTGCTGGCCATGCTGCAGATGGTCGACGCAGGCTATCAGTGCGCGTTGCTGGCGCCGACGGAAGTACTTGCCGCGCAACATCTCCGGTCGATTCGCGACGTGCTCGGCCCGCTGGCGATGGCGGGGCAGCTGGGCGGCGCCGACAGTGACGGCGGCGCGGCCACCCGGCTGGCTCTGCTGACCGGGTCGATGACGGCCGCCCAGAAGAAACAGATCCGCGCCGAGATAGCCGGCGGCGAGGCTGGCATCGTCGTCGGCACCCACGCGCTGCTGCAGGACGCGGTGGAATTCGACAACCTGGGCATGGTGGTGGTCGACGAACAGCACCGCTTCGGTGTCGAGCAGCGAGATCAGTTGCGGGTCAAGGCCCGTCCCGGGGTGACGCCGCACCTGCTGGTGATGACGGCCACGCCGATACCGCGCACCGTCGCGCTCACCGTGTACGGGGATCTGGAGACCTCGACGCTGCGCGAACTTCCGCGCGGCCGCCGGCCGATCACCAGCAACGTCATCTTCGTCAAGGACAAGCCGGCGTGGCTGGACCGGGCGTGGCGGCGCATCACCGAGGAGGTCGCGGCCGGCCGCCAGGCCTACGTGGTGGCGCCGCGCATCGACGAGAGCGACGACCCGGGCGATCAGGAGCCCAACGCGAAGGCGCCGGAGACCGCCGAGGGCCTCTACGCGCGGCTGCGCTCGGGTGAGCTGGCGAGTGTGCGCCTGGGGCTGATGCACGGTCGGCTCCCGGCCGAGGAGAAGGACGCCGTGATGGAGGCGTTTCGGGCCGGCGAGGTCGATGTGCTGGTGTGCACCACCGTCATCGAGGTGGGGGTCGACGTGCCCAACGCGACCATCATGCTGGTGATGGACGCCGACCGGTTCGGGATCAGCCAGCTGCATCAGCTGCGTGGCCGGATCGGCCGCGGCCGCCATCCCAGCCTGTGTCTGTTCGCCACCTGGTCCGCGCCGCATTCGTCGGCCGGCAAGCGGCTGCGCGCGGTCGCCGAGACGCTGGACGGCTTCGTCCTGGCCGACCTCGACCTCAAGGAACGCCGCGAAGGAGATGTGTTGGGCCGCAACCAGTCCGGTAAATCGATCACGCTTCGGCTGCTGTCCCTGGCCGACCATCAGGAGTTCATCGAGGCCGCCCGGGACTTCTGCGTGACGACCTACGCCGACAACCCCTCGAACCCCGAATTGGGCGTGCTGGCCGCACGATTCACCGACACCGACCGCATCGAGTACCTGGACAAGTCATGAACGTCGGCGACGATGCAGAGTGCAGGGATGGACAGGGGTGGCGCAGGTGAACCGCAAGGTATTGCTGTGGCTGGCCGCGGTGGCGGCGCTGGCGCTGCTAGTGGCCTACCAGACGGTGGGGTCCTCGACCGCCAGACATGCCACCGAATACGCCGCGCGCGCCGACGTTCCGACGGTGCAGCCGGGCACCGACGTACTCGCGGGCGTCGGCGTCGTGCCCCTGCGCCTGCATCGGTACGACTACCTGCGCTCGGCGTTCGGCGACGCGTGGGACGACGACAACGATGCGCCGATGGGGCACAACGGATGTGACACCCGCGACGATATCCTCAATCGCGACCTCGTCGACAAGACCTACGTCTGGGTCAAGCGGTGCCCGGACGCCGTGGCCACCGGCACGCTGCATGATCCGTACACCAACAAGGCCATCGCGTTCCGGCGCGGTCCCAAGGTCGGCGAGGCGGTCCAGATCGACCACATCGTCCCGCTCGCCTACGCGTGGGACATGGGCGCCTCCGGCTGGCCCACCCCCGAGCGGCGGCGCTTCGCCAACGATCCGGCCAATCTGCTGGCGGTCGACGGGCAGGCCAATCAGGACAAGGGCGATTCGCCGCCGGGGCTGTGGATGCCGCCGAACGCGGCGTTCGCATGCCAGTACGCCATGCAGTTCATCGCGGTGCTACGCGGCTACGCGCTGCCGGTGGACGCGGCGTCGAGCGGCGTGCTGCGCCAGGCCGCGACGACCTGCCCGGCGGGGTAACGGGTTACGAGCCCTCGTAGGTCTCCGGGTCCGGGCGCAGCCGGGTGCCGTCGTTGAGCGCGTTGATCGCATCCATGTGCTCGTTGGCCAACTCGAAGTCGAACACGTCCAGGTTGGACGCGATGTGCTCGGCGTTGGCCGACCGGAAGACGACCGCGTTGCCCAGCTGCAGGTTCCACCGCAGCAACACCTGCGAGGCGGTCTTGCCGTATTCGCCGGCGACCGACTGCACCGTCTGGTCGTCGATCAGCTTGCCCAGCGCCAGCGGCGTGTAGGACTGGGTGACCACGTTGTGCTCGGCGTTGGCCGCGCGCAGCGCCTCCTGGTTGAGCAGCGGGTGCAACTCGATCTGGTTGACCGCCGGGGTGACGAAGGTCAGGTCGATGACCGTCGTCAGGAAGTCCTCGGTGAAGTTGGAGACACCGATCGAGCGGGCATGGCCGTTTCCGCGGGACTGGATCAGGCCGCCGAAGGAGTTCACGTAGCTGCCCAGCGATGGCGCCGGCCAGTGGATCAGGTAGAGGTCGACGTAGTCCAGGCCGAGGCGCTCCAGGCTGGCGCTGCAGGCGTCCATCGCCTTATTGAAACCCTGGTCGGGCGTGGCCAGCTTGGTGGTGATGAACAGCTCGGCGCGGGGAATCCCGGAGGCGGCGATGGCCCGCCCGACGGCGGCCTCATTCCCGTAGACCGCGGCGGTGTCGATGAGCCGGCAGCCGATTTCCAGTGCGGCCGACACCGCGCGTTCGGTTTCGTCATCCGACAAATCCGCGACGCCGAGCCCGAGAGCCGGCATCGTGTTTTCGTCGTTGAGAGCGATTGAGGGTAAGGCGGAGCCCGACTCGCCGGCCAATTCATTCACCTGCCTGTGAAATTGAAGGTTCGAGACTGTGTGCCGATCCGGGTCCCGTCATCAGGCGAGCGGTCAAGCGCCGTGTTCGAGACGCTCAGTTCGATATCGACGCACGTCGAAGTTGCTCGCAATCCGATGAAGGTTCACCGAGTCGGGGACCACGATATTACCGAGTCAGCAAATCGAACGTAATCAACACCTGGGCGGGTGTCTATGCGCGCTGTCGGCGCCGGGTGCGCCCCCCGTACAGTTTGTTGCGCGGCACACCGGTACGCCCTGGGTTTGGTTGCCGTCGGCGCCGGCAAAACTTTCGTCGTCGTGTTGTGAAGGGGGTTGAGCAATGACCAGGCCGCTGTCCGGCGCACCGGACCTCGAGCTGGGAGCCGACCGCGCCCCGGTGCCGCTGACCAGCCGCATCCAGGGCGCCGTCACCGGCGTCGGGGCCAAGGTCATTCCGTGGATCCCCACCGCCATCCGACGGGGACTGGTCCGCGGCCGCTCGGTCATCATCGACGGCAGCACGTTGGATCCGACCCTGCAGCTGATGCTCTCGGGCCTGCGCGCCGTCGGCATCGACGGGCTGGTCATCGACGACGACCCGCAGACATCGCGCGCCCATATGCGCGAGTCGATTGTCGGGCTGCCCGGTCCGCAGATTCACGTCGACGTCGACGAGCTGGCGCTGCCCGGCCCGGCCGGCGACATCCCGGCCCGGCACTACCGCCCGGCCTGCGGTGAGGCCGCGCCGCTGCTGGTCTACTACCACGGCGGCGGCTGGTCGATCGGCGACCTGGACACCTACGACGCCCTGTGCCGGCTGACCTGCCGTGACGCCGGCATCCACGTGCTGTCGATCGGCTACCGGCTGGCCCCCGAGCACCCGGCGCCGGCCGCCATCGAGGACGCCTACGCGGCCTTCACCTGGGCCTACGAACACGCCGGTGAGCTGGGCGCGGCGCCGGGGCGCGTCGCGGTCGGCGGCGATAGCGCCGGCGGCAATCTCGCCGCCGTGGTCAGCCAGATAGCGCGCGACGAGGGCGCCCCGGCGCCGGTGCTGCAATGGCTGCTCTACCCGCGGACCGACTTCACCGCGAAGAATCGGTCGCTGACCCTGTTCTCGCGGGGCTTCGTGCTGACCAAGCGGGACATGGACTGGTTCGAATCGCAGTACCTGCGGCGCTCGCAGCTCGACCGCACCGATCCACGGGTTTCGCCGGCGCTGGCCGAATCGCTGGCCGGGCTGGCTCCCGCGCTGATCGCGGTCGCCGGCTTCGACCCGCTGCGCGACGAGGGCGAGAGCTACGCCGAGGCGCTGCGGGCCGCGGGGGTCGCGGTGGACCTGCGGTACCTGGGTTCGCTGACCCACGGGTTCGCCAATCTGTTCCAGCTGGGCGGCGACAGCATGGTGGCGACCAGCGAGCTGATTTCGGCCCTGCGCGCACACCTGAGCCGGGTCTGATTCCCACGGCGCGCTGCGCCGGTAATCTAGAGGCCGCTCTGTCCGATCGCTTGCCCGCAACGGGCAAACCGACAACTCGTACGGAAAGATCAGGGAACCTGTGACCGACAAACCCAAACGTCCCCCGCAATTCGACATGAAGGCGGCCTCTGGCGGTAAGTCGGGCCGGCTCATCCAGATCGGCGGCACCGCATTCGTGGTGATCTTCGCGGTCGCCCTCGTCTTCTACATCGTGACCTCGCACCACAAGAAGACCGGTGCCACCGGCGCAGGCGATGCGGTGCGGGTGACGTCGAGCAAGCTGGTCACCCAGCCCGGCAGCAGCAACCCCAAGGCCGTTGTGACGTTCTACGAGGACTTCCTGTGCCCGGCCTGCGGCAACTTCGAGCGCACCTTCGGCCCGACGGTGTCGCGGCTCATCGACCTCGGCGCCATCGCGGCTGACTACTCCATGGTGTCGATCCTGGACAGCTCGCGGAACCAGAACTATTCGTCGCGGGCGGCCGCCGCCGCGCTGTGCGTCAACGACGAGTCCCCGGACGCGTTCCGGCGCTTCCACTCCGCGCTGTTCAGCACCGACATTCAGCCCAGCGAGACCGGCAAGTCCTTCCCGGACAACGCGCGGCTGATCGAGCTCGCCCGCGAGGCGGGCGCCGCGGGCAAGGTGCCGGACTGCATCAACAGCGGCAAGTACCTGTCCAAGGTCACCGGCGAGGCCGCGGCCGCGCACATCACCGCGACGCCGACCATCAAGATCAACGGCGACGACTACGACCCGTCGACGCCCGATGCGCTGGTCACCAAGATCAAAGAGATCGTGGGCAACATCCCCGGCATCGACGGCGCGGTGGCGCCCGCCTCCATGTGACCGGCGCGGTGTCGACGGCAGCCGCCGATCACGCCGGTGACCTGACGCCCGATCCGGCTCCGGCGCTCAGCGCCTGGTGGGTGCTGATCGCCGGCGTGGTCGGCCTGCTCGCGTCGATGACGCTGACGGTCGAAAAGATCGACATTTTGATCAACCCGTCGTACGTGCCGTCGTGCAACATCAACCCGATTCTGTCCTGCGGCTCGGTGATGGTCACGCCGCAGGCGTCGCTGCTGGGCTTCCCCAACCCGCTGCTGGGGCTGGTGGGCTTTACCGTCGTGGTCGTCAGCGGTCTGCTGGCGCTGGCGAAAGTGTTTCTGCCGCAATGGTATTGGGTGGGGTTGACGGCCGGTCTGGTGGTCGGCGCGGTGTTCGTGCACTGGCTGATCTTCCAGAGCCTGTACCGCATCGGGGCGTTGTGCCCGTACTGCATGGTGGTGTGGGTGGTCACCATGTCGCTGCTGGTGGTGGTCGCCTCGATCGCGGCCCGGCCGTCTCTGCAGCGCGGCGGGTCTGGCGTCGGGTTGATGCTGTACCACTGGCGTTGGTCGATCGCCGCGCTGTGGTTCACCGCGGTGTTCCTCCTGATCATGGTGCGGTTTTGGGACTACTGGTCCACGCTGCTGTAGGTGTGGGCGCGTGACCCGGATCATCGGCGGCGCCGCCGGGGGCCGCCGCATCTCCGTCCCGCCGCGCGGCACCAGACCCACCACCGACCGGGTGCGCGAGTCGCTGTTCAACATCCTGACCGCGCGGCGCGACCTGACCGGCCTTGCGGTGCTCGACCTCTATGCCGGTTCTGGCGCACTGGGATTGGAGGCGCTGTCGCGCGGGGCCGCCTCCGCACTGTTCGTCGAGTCGGACCAGCGCAGCGCGTCGGTCATCGCGCGCAACATCGCGGCCGTCGGACTGCCCGGCGCGACGGTGCGGCGCGGCCCGGTGGCGGCCGTGCTCGCGGCGGCGGGGGCGGCATCACCCGTCGACCTGGTGCTGGCCGACCCGCCCTACGAGGTCGAGGCCGACGAGGTGCACGCCGTGCTGACCGCGCTGCAGGCGCACGGCTGGGTACGCGAGGCAACGGTCGCGGTGGTCGAGCGCGCGGCCGGTAGCGCGCCGCTGATCTGGCCGGCCGGTTGGTCGGTGTGGCCGCATCGGGTGTACGGCGACACCCGTTTGGAGTTGGCGGAGTGGCTCTGAGCCACCGTGTACCGTCAGGGATGTGCGCGCCGCCCCTCCGCATCGCATCGCCCTGCGTCGTCGACGGCGCGGTCCGTGAGCGGCGCGGTATGCCCGGGGTCTTTCGATCCGGTGACGTTGGGCCACATCGACGTATTCGAGCGCGCCGCGGCCCAATTCGATGAGGTCGTCGTCGCGATCCTGACCAACCCCGCCAAGAAGGGCATGTTCGACCTCGACGAGCGGATCGCGATGATCAACGAGTCGACGACACATCTGCCGAACTTGCGGGTGGAGGCCGGAGAGGGCCTGGTGGTCGACTTCGTCAGGTCGCGCGGGATGACCGCGATAGTGAAGGGCCTGCGCACCGGCACCGACTTCGAATACGAGCTCCAGATGGCGCAGATGAACAAGCACGTCGCCGGCGTCGACACCTTTTTTGTGGCGACGACACCGCGGTATTCGTTCGTGTCGTCGTCACTGGCCAAGGAAGTCGCGATGCTCGGCGGTGACGTGTCAGAGCTGTTGCCAGAGCCGGTGAATCGCCGGATCCGACAGAAGCTTGCCGCACGGTCTTGAACCGCAACGGTTCTGGTGACTACTCGTCATCCACGCCGTCGTCTTCGTCGTCATCATCGCCGTCGTCGCGTAGCGGTCTCGCCTCGGCGATCGCGTGGGACAGCTTGCCGCCCAACTCCTCTGGGGTTGCCTGGCGGTCCACTTCGCCGGCCATGCCCCAGACTGGCCACGGCCAGTGGCGCAAGTCATTTGTCGGCGACAGAGCGCGCCGGGCGTCAGCTCCCGTGGTGCGGTGGCGCGTCGGGGGACCCGCCCATCATGCGCACCATCGGCATGCCGCCGGAGGTGACGAACCTCAAGACCAATGCCGCCGCGATGATCAGGAAGGCGATGTTGAGCCAGGTGGTGTAGTTCCACGAGATCGTCGCCGCCATCACCGCGGCGTTGCGCTGTTTCGGGATGAGATCGGCTGTGCCGAACAGAAATTCAATCACGTATCCGGCGGCGGCCATGGCGGCGTAGAACGTGCCGAGCAGCGTCAGCATCATCCTCGTGCCGTAGTACTTTCGGTAGATGTTGAGGATCGGGAGGATCAACAGGTCGGCGTAGATGAACGCGACGACGCCGCCGAAGCTGATGCCTCCGTTCCACAGCACCGCGGCCAGCGGGACATTGCCGATCGAGCAGACGAACGACACGATCGCCACGAGGGGACCCACGAGCGGTCCCCAGATCGCCGACAGGCCCGGGTGATCGCTCAAAAAGAATACCTGCCAGAACTTTTCGGGCACCCAGGCCGCGACGGCGCCCGCGATCAGCAGACCCAGGACGAGGTCGCGCAGGATCGCCAACCACTCCATCACGAACACGTGCGAGACGGAGGTGAGGCCCGCGGGGGAGAACAGCCGCCGCCAGAACGAGCCTTCGCCCTGGACCGACATGTCCATGGCGGCGTGGCCTTCCATCGAGCCGGCGACGCCGCGCTCGGCCTGCTCGCGGGCGGCGTCGACGAGTCGCGACCGCACGAACAGCCGGAACAGCACCGCCAGCGCCGCGATCATCACCGGACCGCCGACGAATTCGGCGGCGGTGAACTGCCAGCCCATCAATAGCGCCAGGATGATGCCCAGCTCTACCACCAGGTTGGTGGAGCCGATCTCGAATGCCATCGCGGCGGTGAAGTTCGCGCCTTTGCGGAACAGCGATCGCGCCAGCGCCACCGCGGCGTACGAGCACGACGACGACGCCGCTCCCAGCCCGGCCGCGACCGCCAGGGTCCGCGGCCGATCGTCACCCAGCAGGGCGACGATCGTCGAGCGTCGCACGACGGCCTGCACCACGGCCGACAGGGCGAAGCCCAGGATCAGCGCCCACAGAATTTCCCACGTCATCGACCCCGCGACCGTTGCGGCGTGCCCGAGCGCCGATAACACCCTCATCCAGAACCTCCCGGCAAACCACTCGCGTAGCCGTTGCAAACCCACCGCGGACTATACCCCTTGGGGGTATAAGCGCGAGGGGCGCAGGGCGTGGGATCCGAGGCCGTGCGGCGTCGTGGCGGCCGCGTCGGCCAATGCGGTTCTGCATCGCGGCAGTCAGCAACCTAGAATCGCTGGCACATAGCCGGGCGGTTCCGGGCGCCGCGCCGGGGGCTTCGAGGTGATCCGGACGGGCAAAAACCCGACACACCGGCGTCGCCACCGCTGTCACAGGGGTATCACCAGGCACACTGGTAACAACATTGCAGACGCCAGGAGGGTATGGCCGTGTATCGAGTCTTTGAGGCGCTGGACGAACTCAGCGCCATCGTGGAGGAAGCCCGTGGCGTCCCGATGACGGCCGGCTGCGTGGTGCCCCGTGGCGACGTGCTGGAGCTCATCGACGACATCAAGGACGCGATCCCGGGCGAACTGGACGACGCCCAGGACGTCCTGGACGCGCGCGACTCCATGTTGCAGGACGCCAAGACGCACTCCGAGTCCATGGTGTCCTCGGCGACCACCGAGTCGGAGTCGATGCTCAACCACTCGCGCGCGGAGGCCGATCGGCTGCTGTCCGACGCCAAGGCGCAGGCCGACCGGATGGTGAGCGAAGCCCGCCAGCACAGCGAGCGGATGGTCGGCGAGGCCCGCGAAGAGTCGGTGCGCATCGCCACCGCGGCCAAGCGCGAGTACGAGGCCAGCGTCGGGCGCGCCCAGGCCGAAGCCGACCGGCTGCTGGAAAACGGCAACATCTCCTACGAGAAGGCCGTGCAAGAGGGCATCAAGGAGCAGCAGCGCCTCGTCTCGCAGAACAGCGTGGTGGAGGCGGCCAAGGCCGAGGCCACCCGGCTCATCGACTCCGCGCACGCCGAGGCCGACCGGCTGCGCGGCGAGTGCGACATCTACGTCGACACCAAGCTCGCCGAGTTCGAGGAATTCCTCAACAACACGCTGCGGTCGGTGGGCCGCGGCCGTCACCAATTGCGGACGGCCGCCGGAACCCACGACTACGCGGTGCGCTAGGCGCTCGCGGCCAGGCGCCGGGCGGGCGCGGCCTGGAATTATCCGGTCCGCGCCGTAGGATTTCCCGTATGACGCGCCGGCACAGCACACCATCGGCCCGTGGCGCGGCGTCACGTTCGGCCTCCCCGATGGCGTTCGACATCACCCGGCTGGGGCGCCGCCCCGGGGCGATGGTGACGTGGCAGAAAACCGTGCCCAGCCCGTTGCGCATCGGGCTGGACATGATCGCGATCGAGGCGGGCACCCCACTCGAGCTGGACTTACAGATTCAGTCGGTGTCCGAGGGCGTACTGGTCACCGGGACGGTCAGCGCGCCCACCGCAGGCGAGTGTTCCCGTTGCCTGACCAGGCTGGGCGGACAGGTCGACGTGCGGCTCACCGAGCTCTTCGCCTACCCGAACAGCGCCACGGAGGCGACCACCGAGGAAGACGAGGTGGGCCACATCGTCGACGACATCATCGACCTCGAACAGTCCATCGTCGACGCCGTGGGGCTCGAGCTGCCGTTCTCGCCCGTGTGCACGCCGGACTGCCCGGGGCTGTGCCCCGAATGCGGTGTTGCGCTGGCCGCCGAGCCGGGCCATCAGCACGATCGCGTCGATCCGCGGTGGGCCAAGCTGGCGGGCATGTTCGACGAGTCGCGGGGCGAGCGGTGACTCCGCGCCAAGAGCTGCTGGACGCCCTCGGGGTTGAGCTGTCGGCGGACCTTTTGTGCCTCGCGCTGACGCATCGCAGCTACGCCTACGAAAACGGCGGGCTGCCGACCAACGAACGCCTGGAATTCCTCGGCGACGCGGTGCTGGGCCTGACCATCACCGACGAGCTGTATCACCGCCATCCCGATCGCACCGAGGGCGACCTGGCCAAACTGCGGGCCAGCGTGGTCAACACGCAGGCGCTGGCCGACGTCGCGCGCAAGCTGTGCGACGGGGGCCTGGGCGTGCATCTGCTGCTGGGGCGCGGGGAGGCCAACACCGGCGGCGCCGACAAGTCGAGCATCCTGGCCGACGGCATGGAGTCGCTGCTGGGCGCGATCTACCTCGAGCACGGCATCGACACCGCGCGCGAGGTGATTCTGCGGTTGTTCGGCCCGCTGCTGGATGCCGCGCCCACGCTGGGGGCCGGGCTGGACTGGAAGACCAGCCTGCAGGAACTCACCGCGGCCCGCGGCATGGGCGCGCCGTCCTACCTCGTCACGTCCACCGGGCCCGACCACGACAAGGAATTCACCGCGGTGGTCGTGGTCGCGGAGACCGAGTACGGCACCGGTGTCGGCCGCTCCAAGAAGGAGGCCGAGCAGAAGGCCGCGGCGGCGACCTGGAAAACGCTGGAAGCGCTGGACACCGCCGTCCCCGGTACCGGCTGAGCGTGAAACGGTGATGACCCGCTGCGCCC
>NZ_JAPIYN010000004.1:46074-135880 GCF_035617725.1 Mycobacterium sp. 94-17 | reverse complement strand
GGCTTCGCCGCGCTTGCGATCATGAGCGTGAGACGGTGATGACCCGCTGCGCCCGGCTTCGCCGCGCTTGCGATCATGAGCGTGAGACGGTGATGACCCGCTGCGCCCGGCTTCGCCGCGCTTGCGATCATCACTAGATGCCCGAACTGCCCGAGGTCGAGGTGGTGCGCCGCGGCTTGCACGCTCATGTCGTCGGCAAGACGATCACCGCCGTCCGGGTGCATCACCCGCGCGCGGTGCGCCGTCACGAAGCGGGGCCCGCGGACCTCACCGCCCGGTTGCTGAATGCGCGGATCACCGGCACCGACCGTCGCGGCAAGTACCTGTGGCTCACCCTGGACACCGACACGGAACCCGTTGGGCGGGAACCGGATACGGCTTTGGTGGTCCACCTCGGCATGAGCGGGCAGATGCTGCTGGGCGAGGTGCCGCGCGCCGACCACGTCCGGATCTCCGCGCTGCTCGACGACGGCACCGTGCTGAGCTTCGCCGACCAGCGCACCTTCGGCGGGTGGATGCTCGCCGACCTGGTGGAGGTGGACGGCAGCGTGGTGCCGGCGCCCGTCGCGCACCTCGCGCGCGACCCGCTGGACCCGCGGTTCGATCCCGACGCGGTGGTAAAGGTGTTGCGGCGCAAGCATTCCGAGCTGAAGCGGCAGCTTCTCGATCAGCAGGTGGTGTCCGGCATCGGCAACATCTACGCCGACGAGGCGCTGTGGCGGGCCGGGCTGAACGGCGCGCGGATCGCCGACACGCTGAGCCGCAAGCAATTGACCGCCGTGCTGGAGGCGGCCGCCGAGGTGATGCGCGACGCCCTGGCGCAGGGCGGCACCTCGTTCGATTCCCTCTATGTCAACGTCAACGGCCAATCCGGCTACTTCGACCGATCGCTGCACGCTTACGGCCGCGAGGGCCAAGGCTGCCACCGCTGCGGCGCAGTGCTGCGCCGGGAGAAGTTCATGAACCGGTCGTCGTTCTACTGCCCGCGCTGCCAGCCGCCGCCGCGGCGGTGATCACCCTGGCTCCCAGCGCCCATCCGGCCCGTCGAGGATCTCGCGGCGCACCTTCCCGGTGGGACGCGCCGGTTCGACGAACCACTCACGGCTGAACAGCAGGCCGAACACTTGGGGCGGCAGCCGGCGCAGGACCGCGAACATGCGCGCCGCCTGACCGGTGCTGCCGATCTGCGAGCGATGGGCGGCCAACGCATCCCGCTTCTGGCGCGCGAAGCGAAAGACGTTGACCCGATGGGTGATGGTCGCCCGCGGGGCGTACGCGGTGCGGATGACGTCGGGCTCGTAGGGCGGCGGCAGGTGCAGTAGCCGGGCGACATCGGCGGTGCGACGCAGCAGTTCGCGTGGCATCGTCACCTCGAGAACGCGTGGCGTCGCGGCGAGTTCGGCGGCGCGCTTGCCGACATGGTGCACCTGCACGTGATCGCGGTGGCCGTAGCCGCCGTTGTGCTGGTAGCTGAGCAGCAGGTCGGCGCGTTCCTCGCGAAGTATCGCCGCCAGCCGCTGCGCGGCCTCGTCGACTGGCGCCCGGGCGAACCTGACCCGCTCGGGTGGATCCGGGTAGAACACCGGGCCGTGGCCACTGTCGGCGTAGCCGAGGCACTCCACCCGGTGAGCCCCGAGAATGCTTGTGCTGGAATGCAATTCGTCCAGACGGGTGTGGTCTTCGTCGTCGCTGATGCGCCCGTCGGTCGCCGTGACGACGACCACCCGGTGCCCGGCCGCGGCGGCCTTCGCCAGAGTGCCGCCGGTGAGGATCACCTCGTCGTCCGGGTGGGCGTGGAATGCGACGACGGTGGCCATGAAACGCAGTATGCCCAACCGGTAGAAATGGGGCATGACCGAACTGTGGGTCGAACGCACCGCAACGCGCCGGTATACCGGATACAGCTCTCGTGGCGCCCAGGTCCTGGTGGGCTCCGAGGACGTCGAGGGCGTCTTCACGCCGGGCGAGCTGCTCAAGATCGCGCTCGCCGCGTGCAGCGGGATGTCCAGCGACCAGCCGCTGGCCCGCCGGCTCGGTGACGACTACAAGGCGGTGATCACGGTTTCCGGTGTCGCCGACCGAGAACAGGAGCGCTATCCGCTGCTCGAGGAGACGCTGGAGATCGATCTGTCCGCGCTGTCCGGGGACGAGAGGGAACGCCTGCTGGTGGTCGTCGGCCGGGCCATTGACCAGGTGTGCACCGTCGGGCGCACGCTCAAGTCCGGTACCACGGTCAATTTCGAGATCAGCGATGTCGGATCCTGACGTCCGGCTCACCGCCTGGGTGCACGGCCAGGTCCAGGGGGTCGGTTTCCGGTGGTGGACGCGCTGCCGGGCGCTGGAGCTGGGCCTCACCGGGTACGCGGCCAACCAGGCCGACGGCCGGGTCCAGGTGGTGGCCCAGGGTCCGCGGGCGGCCGGCGAGCGGCTGCTGCAGCTGCTGGAAGGGGGCACCGCGTGGCCGGCGCGACCCGGACACGTGGACAAGGTGGTGGCCGACTGGTCGCAGGCGCGGGAGCGGTTCGAGGGTTTCGTCGAGCGTTGACGGTGGGCTTGATCCCTTTTGCGTCCCCTCGGCGTCCCTTTTGCGTCACATCAGCCACATCAGTCAGCCCAGCACCGTCTAGAAGTCGTATGGAGCTGTCCCAAACGCGCTAGCGTCGGCGCCAGCGCGTTTCGAGTGGCCACTATGGTCGTCTCCCCGTGGCTGATGTGACCACTGTGACCAGTGCGCCGACCGCTCGGAACTCGGTCGTGTTTCGGCCGAGGCGACACCCCTCGGTGCGGCCGTCCGGGGCGATTTGAGCGGTAGTCTGGCTCGCCGTGTACCTCAAGAGTCTGACGCTGAAGGGCTTCAAGTCCTTCGCCTCGCCGACGACTCTGCGCTTCGAACCGGGCATCACCGCCGTCGTCGGGCCCAACGGATCGGGCAAGTCCAACGTGGTCGACGCGCTCGCCTGGGTAATGGGGGAGCAGGGCGCGAAAACCCTGCGCGGCGGGAAGATGGAGGACGTCATCTTCGCCGGGACCTCGTCGCGGGCCCCGCTGGGGCGCGCCGAAGTCACCGTCACCATCGACAACTCCGACAACGCGCTGCCCATCGAGTACGCCGAGGTGTCCATTACCCGGCGGATGTTCCGCGACGGCGCCAGCGAATACGAAATCAACGGCAGCAGTTGCCGTTTGATGGATGTTCAAGAACTGCTGAGCGACTCCGGGATCGGCCGCGAGATGCACGTGATCGTCGGGCAGGGCAAGCTCGACGCGATCCTGCAATCGCGGCCCGAGGACCGTCGCTCGTTCATCGAAGAAGCCGCAGGCGTGCTCAAGCACCGCAAGCGCAAGGAAAAAGCCCTCCGCAAGCTCGACGCGATGGCGGCGAACCTGGCCCGGCTCACCGACCTGACCACCGAGCTGCGCCGTCAGCTCAAACCTCTCGGCCGGCAGGCCGAGGTGGCCCGTCGCGCCCAGACCATCCAGGCCGACCTGCGTGACGCCCGGCTGCGGCTGGCCGCCGACGACATGGTCAACCGGCAGAGCGAGCGCGAGGCCATCTACGAGGCAGAGGCCGCCATGCGCCGCGACCACGACCAGGCCGCCGCGCGGCTGGCCCTGGCGTCCGACGAGCTGACCGCGCACGAAAGGGCCGTCGGCGAACTGTCGGGCCGGGCCGAGTCGGTCCAGCACACCTGGTTCGCGCTGTCCGCCCTGGCAGAACGAGTCGCGGCGACGGTGCGCATCGCCAACGAGCGGGCGCAACACCTCGACGTGCAGCCGGTCGCCACCGGCGACACCGACCCCGACGCGCTGGACGCCGAGGCCGAGCAGGTCGCCGTCGCCGAGCGCCAGCTGCTCGCCGAGCTGGCCGACGCGCGCATCCGGCTGGATGGCGCCCGGGGCGAGTTGGCCGAGCGCGAGCGCGAAGCCGCCGAGGCCGACCGCGCCCACATGGCGGCGGTGCGCGCGGAGGCCGATCGTCGAGAAGGCCTGGCGCGCCTGGCCGGTCAGGTAGAGACGATGCGGGCGCGCGTCGAGTCGATCGACGACAGCGTGGCCCGGCTGTCCGAGCGCATCGAACAGGCCGCCGCGCGCGCCCAGCAGGCCAAGGTGGAATTCGAGACCGTCCAGGCCCGGGTCGGCGAACTCGACCAGGGTGAGGTGGGCCTCGACGAGCATCACGAGCGCACCGTCGCCGCGTTGCGGCTGGCCGACGCGCGGGTGGGCGAGCTGCAGTCCGCCGAGCGGGACGCCGAACGCCAGGTGGCGTCGCTGCGGGCCCGCATCGACGCGCTCGCGATCGGGCTGGAGCGCAAGGACGGCGCGGCGTGGCTCGCCCAAAATCACAGCGGCACAGGACTTTTGGGACCCATGGCCAAGCTGGTCAAGGTTCGTTCCGGCTACGAGGCGGCGCTGGCCGCGGTGCTGGGATCGGCGGCCGACGCGCTGGCCGCTGAAAGCTTCGGCGCGGCCCGCTCCGCGGTCGCGGCGCTCAAGCAGGCCGACGGCGGCCGCGCCGCGCTGGTGCTGGGGGACTGGCCGGCCGGTCAGCCGGCGCCGCGGCCCGCCCCGGTCGGTGCGCGGTGGGCGCTCGACATGATCGAGGCGCCGGCGCGGCTGCGCGGCGCGATCACGGCGATGCTCTCGGGCGTCGCGGTGGTCGACGACCTGGACCAGGCCCTGGCGCTGGTGGCGGCTCACCCCGACCTGCGCGCCGTCACGCTCGACGGTGACCTGGTGGGCGCGGGCCGGGTGAGCGGCGGCTCGGACCGCAAGCTGTCCACCCTCGAGGTGACCTCGGAAATCGACCGGGCCGGCGACGAGCTGGCCGCCGCGGAGGCCCGGGTGGCCCAGCTGAGCGCCGCGCTGTCCGGCGCGCTGGCCGAACAGGCGGCCCGTCAGGACTCGGCCGAGCAGGCGCTGGCCGCGCTCAACGAGTCCGACAGCGAGATCTCGGGGATGTACGAGCAGCTGGGCCGGCTCGGTCAGGATGCCCGGACGTCGGAAGACGAATGGAGCAGGCTGCTGCGGCAGCGCGAGGAGCTCGAGGCGGGCCGGACCCAGACCGTCGGCGAAGTCACCGAACTGGAAACCCGGCTGCGCAACGCCCAGCAGACCCAGCTCGCGCCGGCGGAAGAACCCGTCAACCGTCAGCAGATCGCCGCTGCCACCGAGGCCGCCCGCAGCGTCGAGGTCGAGGCCCGGCTGGCGGTGCGGACCGCCGAAGAGCGCGCGAATGCGGTTCGCGGGCGGGCGGATTCGTTGCACCGCGCGGCGGCGGCCGAACGCGAATCCCGGCTGCGTGCCCAGCAGGCGCGGGAGGCACGCCTGCGCGCCGCGGCGGTGGCGGCGGCGGTGGCCGACTCCGGGCGGTTGCTAGCCCAGCGGTTGAACGGGGTCGTCGACGCGGCCTCCAGGATCCGCGACGCCCTGGCCGCCGAGCGTCAGCAGCGTGCGACCGCGATGGCCACGGTGCGCGAGGAGGTGAACGCGCTGAGCGCCCGGGTGGCCACCCTGACCGACTCGCTGCACCGCGACGAGGTGGCCAACGCGCAGGCGGCGATGCGGATCGAGCAGCTCGAGCAGATGGTGCTCGAGCAGTTCGGCATGGCGCCGGCCGACCTGATCGCCGAGTACGGCCCGGACAACCAGCTGCCGCCCTCCGACTTGGAGATGGCCGAATACGAGCAGGCCAAGGAGCGCGGCGAACAGGTCTTCGCGCCCGCGCCCATCCCCTACGACCGGCCCACCCAGGAGCGCCGGGCCAAGCGGGCCGAGCGTGAGCTGGCCGAACTGGGCAGGGTCAACCCCCTGGCGCTGGAAGAGTTCGCCGCCCTCGAAGAGCGGTACAACTTCTTGTCCACCCAGCTCGAGGACGTCAAGGCCGCCCGCAAGGACCTGCTCGGCGTGGTCGACGAGGTCGACGCCCGCATCCTGCAGGTGTTCAGCGAGGCCTACACCGACGTCGAACGCGAGTTCTCCGATGTCTTCGCCGTGCTGTTCCCCGGCGGTGAGGGTCGGCTGCGGCTGACTAATCCCGACGACATGCTCACCACCGGCATCGAGGTCGAGGCCCGCCCGCCGGGCAAGAAGGTCACCCGCCTCTCGCTGCTGTCCGGTGGCGAGAAGGCGCTGACGGCGGTGGCGATGCTGGTGGCGATCTTCCGGGCCCGCCCGTCGCCGTTCTACATCATGGACGAGGTGGAGGCGGCCCTCGACGACACCAACCTGCGGCGGCTGATCTCGCTGTTCGAGCTGTTGCGTGCGCGATCCCAGCTCATCATCATCACGCACCAGAAGGCGACCATGGAGGTCGCGGACGCGCTGTACGGCGTGACCATGCAGGGCGACGGCATCACCGCCGTCATCTCCCAGCGGATGCGTGGCCAGCAGGTGGAGCAGCTGGTCAGCAGTTCGTCCTAGCGTCGTCTCGGCGCCCGAAGGTAGTGGCTGCCGGGCGGCCGCGCGGCCCCTGAAACAATGTGGGCGTGTCACAAGGTATTTGGATTGCCATCGCGGTCGTCATAGCCGTTCTGGTCGTCATCACCGCGCTGGTCCTGGGCCTGCGGCGGTATCGGCGGCGTCGCATCAGCTTTTCGACCCGGCCCGAACCGGGGGCGATCGACCGTTCCGGCGGCTACACGGCGTCCTCGGGCATCACTTTCAGCCAGACCGCACCCACCGTTGAGCGGGCCGATCGCCTGGACACCACCGGGCTGCCCTCGGTCGGCGACGACGCGGCCATCCCGCGCGAGGCGCCGCGGCGCACCATCTCCGACGTCGAGCTGCCCGAACCCGCACCCCAGCCGGAACCGGAGGCCCCCGCGCCGGAAGCCCCCGCACCGCAGCCGCCCGCGCCAGACACCCCGGCAGCCCCCGAGTTCGAGGCGATCGCCCCCACCGAGGGCCGCCTGGAGCGGCTGCGCGGCAGGCTGGCCAGGTCACAACACGCGCTCGGCCGCAGCGTGCTGGGGCTGATCGGCGGCGGCGACCTGGACGAGGACGCCTGGCAGGACGTCGAGGACATCCTGCTGGTCGCGGACCTGGGCCCGGTGGTCGCCGATTCGGTGATCTCCCAGCTGCGCAGCCGGCTGGCCGGCAGCGACGTGCGCACCGAGGCCGACGCCAAGGCCGTGCTGCGCGACGTGCTGATCACGGAGCTACAGCCCGGCATGGAGCGGTCGATCCGGGCGCTGCCACACGCCGACCATCCCTCGGTGCTGCTGGTCGTCGGCGTGAACGGCACCGGAAAAACCACCACCGTCGGCAAGTTGGCCCGGGTCCTGGTCGCCGACGGCCGGCGCGTCGTCCTGGGTGCCGCCGACACGTTCCGCGCCGCCGCCGCCGATCAGCTGCAGACCTGGGCGTCGCGCGTCGGCGCGGAGGTGGTCCGCGGGCCGGAAGGCGCCGACCCGGCATCGGTGGCGTTCGACGCCGTCGACAAGGGCATCGCCGCGGGCGCCGACGTCGTGCTCATCGACACCGCGGGACGGCTGCACACCAAGGTCGGGCTGATGGACGAGCTCGACAAAGTTAAGCGGGTCGTAACGCGGCGCGCCGCGGTCGACGAGGTATTGCTGGTGCTCGACGCCACCATCGGGCAAAACGGGCTGGCCCAGGCCCGGGTGTTCGCCGAGGTGGTTGAGATCACCGGCGCGGTACTCACCAAGCTGGACGGAACGGCCAAGGGCGGCATCGTCTTTCGGGTTCAGCAGGAACTCGGCGTGCCGGTCAAGCTGGTTGGGCTGGGGGAAGGCCCCGACGACCTCGCGCCGTTCGAGCCGGCCGCTTTCGTCGACGCGCTGCTCGGTTGACATTTCGTAGCCGTCGAGCGGGACGTTAATCCCGCTGAAACACCGCCGCACCATTGCCGAAACAACAATCTCGCAATGTTCTGGAACAGGCCATCGGACGCGTGTTCGGTCGGCCAGTTGTGGGTCGACCGGAGGAGATTGCGAGTGACATACCCGATACTGGGACAGCCCAATACCGGCGATACCGCCTGGATGTTGGCCAGTTCCGCGCTGGTGCTGTTGATGACGCCGGGTCTGGCGTTTTTCTACGGCGGCATGGTGCGCGCCCGAAGCGTGCTGAACATGCTCATGATGAGCATCAGCGCGATGGGCGTCGTCACCGTGTTGTGGGTGCTCTACGGCTATTCGGTCGCCTTCGGCGACGACGTCGGAAACTTCATGGGCAAGCCGACGTCCTACTGGGGCCTCAAAGGGCTCATCGGGGTCAACTCGGTGGCCGCCGATCCGAGCAAAGGCCTTGCGGCAACGGACATCCCGCTGGCGGGGACGCTGCCCGCCACCGTGTTCGTGGCGTTCCAGCTGATGTTCGCGATCATCACCGTCGCCCTGATCTCGGGCGCGGTGTCCGACCGGCTGAAATTCGGAGCGTGGCTGGTGTTCGCGGGGCTGTGGGCGACGTTCGTCTACTTCCCGGTCGCCCACTGGGTTTTCGCGTTCGACGGGTTCGCCTCCGAGAAGGGCGGCTGGATCGCCAACAAGCTGCACGCGATCGACTTCGCGGGCGGTACCGCGGTCCACATCAATTCCGGTGTGGCGGGCCTGATGCTGGCGATCGTGCTGGGTAAGCGGCGCGGTTGGCCCACCACGTTGTTCCGGCCGCACAACCTGCCGTTCGTCATGCTCGGTGCCGGACTGCTGTGGTTCGGCTGGTACGGCTTCAACGCCGGATCGGCCACCAGCTCCAACGGTGTCGCCGGGTCGACCTTCATGACCACCACGGTCGCGACGGCCACCGCGATGCTGGGCTGGATGCTCACCGAACGCATCCGCGACGGCAAGGCGACGACGCTGGGCGCCGCGTCCGGCATCGTTGCGGGCCTGGTCGCCATCACGCCGTCCTGCTCGTCGGTCAACGTGGTGGGCGCGCTGGCGGTGGGCCTGATCGCCGGCGTGTTGTGCGCGCTGGCGGTCGGCCTGAAATTCAAGCTGGGCTTCGACGACTCGCTCGACGTGGTCGGGGTGCACCTGGTCGGCGGTCTGGCCGGGACGTTGCTGGTCGGGCTGCTCGCCGCGCCGGAGAGCCCGGCCATCAACGGCGTCACCGGCGTGTCCAAGGGACTGCTCTACGGCGGCGGCTGGGACCAGCTGGAGCGGCAGGCAATCGGCGCGTTCAGTGTCCTCATCTACTCTGGGGTGGTTACCCTGATCCTGGCGTTGATCCTGAAGTACACCATCGGACTTCGTCTCAACCCGGAGGCGGAAGCCTCGGGTATCGACGAGGCCGAGCACGCCGAGAGTGGTTACGATTTCGCCGTGGCTACCGGTTCGGTTCTGCCGCCCCGGGTCGCCGTGGCGGATACGCGCAACGGCCTGGAGGAAGAGCGAGTGGGCGACAAAGTGGAGGCAGAGTAGTCATGAAGCTGATCACCGCGATCGTAAAGCCGTTCACGCTCGATGACGTGAAGACCAGTCTCGAGGACGCCGGCGTCCTGGGGATGACGGTCAGCGAAATTCAGGGTTATGGACGGCAGAAGGGCCACACCGAGGTCTACCGGGGCGCCGAATACTCGGTCGACTTCGTGCCCAAGGTACGCATCGAGGTCGTTGTCGACGACTCGATCGTCGACAAGGTCGTGGACAGCATCGTCCGGGCGGCGCGCACCGGCAAGATCGGTGACGGCAAAGTGTGGGTGAGCCCCGTGGAAACCATTGTGCGGGTGCGCACCGGCGAGCGCGGAACCGATGCGCTATGACATCCGCTGTCAACTGCTGATTCGACCCGGGCGGGCCGGGAGGGCATGACCCTGAACGACCCCGACTCGTCCGGGCACCCGGCGGGGACGGAAAACGCTTGCGGGGCAGCCGATCTGGCTGCCTCGCGGCGCCAATTGCTGTCCGATGGCAGCAAGCTGCATGCCGCCGAACTGCGGCACGCCTGGCTGGATCTGCACGAATCCTGGTTGATGGCGATGGCGGCCGGGATCGGGATCGCCGACGACAGCGGCTTCGCGATCGTCGGGATCGGCGGGCTGGGCCGCCACGAGCTGTTGCCGTATTCGGACCTTGACCTGATGTTGTTGCACGACAACAAGTCCGACGACGTACTGGGCAAGGTCGCCGACAGGCTGTGGTATCCGCTGTGGGACGCCAACGTTCGGCTCGACCACAGCGTGCGGACCGTTTCCGGGGCCCTCGGTGTCGCGAATGCCGACATGATCGCGGCGCTGGGCATGCTGGACGCGCGCCACATCGCCGGCGACGCCAGGCTGTCCGACGAGTTGATCGCCGGTGCACGACGCCAGTGGCGCAGCGCAATTCGTTCCCGCATGAACGAACTGGTCGAAATGACGCAGGCCCGGTGGGACCGGTGCGGCCGGATCGCGCAGCGCGCCGAGCCGGACCTGAAGTCGGGCTGCGGCGGCCTGCGCGACGTGCAATTGCTCGACGCGCTGGGTGTTGCCCAGCTGATCGACCGCCACGGCATGGCGCGTCCGGAATCGCCCGGCGGTTCCCTCGACGACGCCCACCTGACGCTGCTCGACGTGCGCACCGAGCTGCACCGGGTGTCGGGGCGCGGACGCGATCAGCTGCAGGCCCAGTACGCCGACGAGATCAGTGCGGCCCTGCATATCGGGGACCGATTTGACTTGGCGCGCAAGCTGTCCGACGCCGGACGCACCATCGCCTATCACGCCGAGACGGGAATCCGGACCGCCGAGAACGCGTTGCCGCGCCGCGGGGTGGCGGCCCTGGTGCGGCGCCCCAAGCGCCGCCCGCTGGACGAGGGCGTCGTCGAATATGCCGGAGAGATCGTGCTGGCCCGCGACGCGCGCCCCGATTCCGACGTTGGTCTGGTGTTGCGGGTGGCCGCCGCATCGGCCGATACCGGGCTGCCGATCGGCGCCGCCACGCTGAGCAGGCTGGCCGCCGGCGCGCCGGAGATGCCGGTGCCGTGGCCGCGAGAGGCGTTGGACGACTTGCTCGTCGTGCTGTCCGCCGGGCCGACCACGGTGGCCACGATCGAGGCGCTCGACCGCACCGGGCTGTGGGGCAGGCTGCTGCCAGAATGGGACGCCATCCGCGACCTGCCGCCCCGCGACGTCGCGCACAAATGGACGGTGGACCGCCACGTCATCCAGACGGCCGTCAACGCCGCCCCACTGGCGACCCGGGTGGCCCGGCCCGACCTGCTCGCGCTCGGCGCCCTGCTGCACGACATCGGCAAGGGTCGCGGCGTCGACCACAGCGTGCTCGGGGCGGGCCTGGCGCTCGAGATCGCCCCCAGGCTGGGCCTCCCGCAGGCCGAGGCCGAGCTGCTCGCGCAGCTGGTGCGCCACCACCTGCTGCTACCCGTGGTGGCCACCCGCAGCGACCTCAATGACCTCAAAACCATTGAGCGCGTGGTGAATGCGCTGAATGGCGACGCGCTGTTGCTCGAGGTGCTGCACGCGCTGACCGAGGCGGACTCGAAGGCCACCGGGCCCGGGGTGTGGAGCGACTGGAAGGCGTCGCTGATCGAGAACCTGGTCCGCCGCTGCCGGCTGGTGATGGCGGGGGAGCCGCTGCCTGAGGCGGAACCCGCTGCGCCGCAGTATCTTTCGCTCGCCGCCAACGGCGGGGTGCAGGTGGACATCAAGCCCTGCGGCGGCGAGCGCCTGGACGTGGTGATGGCCGCCCCGGACCAGCGGGGCCTGGTCTCGAAGGCCGCCGCGGTGCTGGCGCTGAACTCGCTGCGCATTCATTCGGCGTCGGCCGGCGCCGCCGAGGGATTCGCGATCGTCGAATTCGTGGTGTCTCCGCTGTTCGGTTCGCCGCCGGAAGCCGGCCTGCTGCGCCAGCAGTTCACCGGTGCGCTGGCCGGAGACGTCGACGTGCTGGGCACCCTGGAAAAGCGTGACAGCGACGCCGTCGGCGCGGTGACCGGCCGGGCCGGCGAGGTCCAGGTCGGGGTGCCCGTCACGCGGTCGACCGCGCCGCCGCGCATCCTGTGGGTCGACTCGGCCTCGCCCGGCCAGTTGATCGTCGAGGTCCGCGCCATGGACCGACTCGGGTTGCTCGCCCAGCTGACCCGCGCGCTGGAGCGCGCGGGCGCCGACCTCGTCTGGGCGAAGGTCAACACCTTCGGGTCGACGGCGGCGGACGTCTTCTGCGTGACCCTGCCGGCCGAACCCGCCGAGGCGGCCGCGGCGGCGGCCGGCGACGGGCACGGTGCGCGCGACGGCGTCGAGCAGAGCCTGCTGGCCGTGCTGGGCGGGCCCGCGGTAGAGGTGCTCGAGGAACCCGTCGGCGATTAGGCGGCAAAGTGCGCGGCGGTCACGAATGCTCTGCGTTGAGCTGCCGCACCGCCTCGATGCGCGCCCGCAGCTGTTCGCGGCTCGCCGCGGCGATCGGGGGGCCGCCGCAGCGGCGGCGCAGTTCGCTGTGGATCCAGCCGTGCGGCTTGCCGATGCGGTGATGGGCGATCGAGACCAGCGTGTTCAGCTCGCGGCGCAGCTCCCGAAGCTGCCCGTGCACCGTGGCCGGCGGGGCCTCGACCGCGGGCAGCGGCCCGCCTGCGTCGTGCCGTTGCGCCCGCTTCTGCAGCTGCTCGTCCTGGCGCTGGTGCAGCAGCGCACGCATCTGCTCGGCATCGAGCAGCCCCGGGATGCCGAGGTAGTCCGCCTCCTCGTCGCTGCCGGCCGCGGCGGCGGTGCCGAACGACGACCCGTCGAAGATGAGCTGATCGAGTTCCGCGTCGGCCCCCAGCGCGACGAACCCCTTGTCGAGGTCTCCCTTCTCGTCCTGCGTCTTGGTGGCCGGATCGCCGTCGAGCGGGTCGCCCTCGGAGGGGCGGTGCGGCTCGCCCAGCACGTGGTTGCGCTGCGCTTCCAGCTCGCTGGCCAGCTGCAGCAGGTTCGGCACCGACGGCACGAAGATGCTCGCGATTTCGCCCGCGCGGCGTGACCGCACGAACCGGCCGACGGCCTGCGCGAAGAACAGCGGTGTCGAGGCGCTGGTGGCGTAGATCCCGACCGACAGCCGCGGCACGTCGACGCCCTCGGACACCATGCGCACCGCGACCAGCCAGCGGCTGGTGCCCGCGGCGAACTCGCTGATCCGCGCCGACGACCCGGGGTCGTCGGAGAGCACCAGCGTCGGCGCCTCCCCGGTCAGCTTCGTCAGCAAGGCGGCATACGCGCGCGCCGCGGTCTGGTCCGAGGCGATGATCATGCCGCCGGCGTCCGGGACGTGCGCGCGCAGCTGGCGCAGCCGCAGATCCGCGGCGGTGATCACCGCGGGCATCCATTCGCCGGCCGGGTCCAGCGCCGTGCGCCACGCCCGCGCGGTCTGCTCGGCCGACAGCGGCTCGCCGAGGCGGGCCGCGTGTTCCTCCCCGGCGCTGTCGCGCCACCGCGCCTCCCCGGAGTAGGCCAAGAACACCACCGGCCGGACCACGCCGTCGACGAGGGCGTCGGTGTACCCGTAGCTGTGGTCGGCCCGCGAACGCCGGATGCCGTCGGGACCGGGCTCGTAGGTCACGAAAGGGATGGGGCTGTCGTCGCTGCGGAATGGCGTCCCCGTCAGCGCGAGCCGGCGCGTGGCGTCGCCGAAGGCCTCGCGGATGGCATCGCCCCATGCCTTGGCGTCGCCGCCGTGGTGTATCTCGTCGAAGACGACCAGGGTCTTGCGTTGCTCGGTGCGCACCCGGTGCAGCGTCGGATGAGCGGCGACCTGCGCGTAGGTGACCATCACGCCGTGGTACTCCGGCGCGATGCGTGCGTTGCCGTTGGAGAACCTCGGGTCCAGGGCCAGGCCGTAGCGCTGCGCGGCCTGCGCCCACTGCACCTTCAGGTGTTCGGTGGGCACCACGACGGTGACGTGCTCGACGGCCCGCTGGCCGAGCAACTCGGCCGCCACCCGCAGAGCGAAGGTGGTCTTTCCCGAGCCCGGGGTGGCTACCGCGAGGAAATCGCGCGGCCGCCGGGCGAGGTAGCGCACCAGCGCCCTGCGCTGCCAGCCACGTAGCGCGCCGGTGTCGCCGGAATCGTCGGCCCGCGCCTGGATGCTGCCGAGCGGCATCGACACAGGCCCCCCGTTCGTTACTCGCCCACGCGTTGACTGGATTGAGTCGCGGCTGTGAAATCTAGCACGCCAACGCTTTTCGGCGCAGTAGCTACCGTGTCGGGTTCACCGTGTCGCGGGTCTGCAGCCATTCGTGGATGCGTCCGGCAACGTCGGGCCAGCCCGGCTCGAGCATCATGTTGTGGCCCATGGAGAAGAAAACCGGCTCGGTTCGGTAGGCGCGTGCGGTGTTGCGCACCTCGCGGACGCTGACGAAGCCGTCGTATTCGGCGCCCAGCACCAGGATCGGCGTCGTCACCCGCTTGGTTCTGACGCGGCGGACGATCGGGTCGGTCATTGCCGCGCGAACACTTTCGGCTCCGGCGCGCTGCCGGCAGGATTCGACAACGGCCTCGGGGGTTTCGGCGCAGAACAGGTACTCGCGGGCCAGTGCCGGGGTGGCGAGGAACCTCAGCAGGGTGGGATCACGCCACGATTCCACCGTCATCGACGGCCGTCGGCGCCACACCCGCAACGCCAGGGTGAGCACGCCCTGCGGGGGCACGGAGCCCACCAGCACCGCGGCCGGGGCGCTTCGATCCTCGAGGTAGCGCTGGATCACGAAGCCGCCCAGCGAATGGCCGACGAGCACGGGGGAGCCGCCCAGATCGTCGGCGACCGACCGGACGTCGTCGATGTAGTCGGCGATGGACACCTTCGGCAGCGGCGTGTCGGTGGGGCTGGAGCCGTGTCCGCGCAGGCTCATCGCGACCGCCCGGTAGCCGGCGTCGGCGAAGAAGTCCAGGAAGTGCTCCCAGCACCAGGCGCCGTGCCAGCCGCCGTGCACGAAGAGCAGCGGCACCGGATGCGCTGTGCTGCAGGACCCCTTGTCGACCACCTCGAGCATGGGTCTAACCTTTGCCGATCGCCGAGCGTCACGCCAGGGTGGCGATGGGCGTCGACGGTTACGCCAGCGTGACGCTCGCGACGAACCGTTAGGCTGGCGGGCGTGTTTGAATCGCTGTCCGACCGATTGACCGGTGCCCTCGCGGGACTGCGTGGCAAGGGTCGACTGACCGACGCTGATATCGAGGCCACCACCCGCGAGATCCGGCTGGCGCTGCTGGAAGCTGACGTGTCGCTGCCCGTCGTGCGCGCCTTCGTCACCCGGATCAAGGACCGCGCCAAGGGCGCCGAGGTCTCCGGTGCCCTCAACCCGGCGCAGCAGGTCGTCAAGATCGTCAACGAAGAACTCATCGGCATCCTGGGCGGACAGACCCGCCAGCTGGCGTTCGCCAAGACACCGCCCACGGTCGTGATGCTCGCCGGCCTGCAGGGTTCGGGTAAGACGTCGCTGGCCGGCAAGCTGGCCGCGTGGCTGCGCGGCCAGGGGCATACGCCGCTGCTGGTGGCCTGCGACCTGCAGCGCCCCGCGGCGGTGAACCAGCTGCAGGTCGTCGGCGAGCGCGCCGGTGTGCCCGTGTTCGCGCCGCACCCCGGTGAGTCACCCGGATCGGGGCCCGGCGACCCGGTCGCGGTCGCGGCGGCGGGACTCGCCGAGGCGCGGGCCAAGCACTTCGACGTCGTCATCGTCGACACCGCGGGCCGGCTGGGCATCGACGACGAGCTGATGGCGCAGGCCGCGGCGATCCGCGACGCGGTCAATCCCGACGAAGTCCTGTTCGTGCTCGACGCGATGATCGGTCAGGACGCGGTCACCACGGCAGAGGCCTTCCGTGAGGGCGTCGGCTTCACCGGTGTGGTGCTGACCAAGCTCGACGGTGACGCCCGCGGGGGCGCGGCGCTCTCGGTCCGCGAGGTCACCGGCGTCCCAATCCTTTTCGCCTCCACCGGCGAGAAGCTGGAGGACTTCGACGTCTTCCACCCGGACCGGATGTCCAGCCGCATCCTGGGCATGGGCGACGTGCTGAGCCTGATCGAGCAGGCCGAGCAGGTCTTCGACGCCGAACAGGCCGAGGCGGCCGCCGTCAAGATCGGTAGCGGCGAGCTCACCCTCGAGGACTTCCTGGAACAGATGCTGGCCATCCGCAAGATGGGCCCGATCGGCAATCTGCTGGGCATGCTGCCCGGCGCCGGGCAGATGAAAGACGCGCTGGCTCAGGTCGACGACCGTCAGCTCGACCGGCTGCAGGCCATCATTCGCGGCATGACGCCTGCCGAACGCGCCGACCCGAAGATCATCAACGCGTCGCGGCGGCTGCGCATCGCCAACGGCTCGGGCGTCACGGTGTCCGAGGTCAACCAGCTGGTGGACCGCTTCTTCGAGGCCCGCAAGATGATGTCGTCGATGCTCGGCGGCATGGGCATCCCCGGCCTGGGCCGCAAGTCGGCCACGCGAAAGTCCAAGGGGGCGAAGGGCAAGGCGGGCAAGAAGGGCAAGAAGCGCGGTCCGACGCCGCCGAAGGCACGCAACCCGCTGGGCGCTGGGATGCCGGGTATGCCGGGTATGCCGGCCGGATTCCCCGACCTGTCACAGATGCCCGAGGGCCTCAACGAGCTGCCCCCCGGGCTGGCCGACTTCGACCTGTCCAAGCTGAAGTTCCCGGGCAAGTCGTGACGATCGCGAGCGCGGCGGAGCCGGGCGAAGCGGGTCGTCACCATGGGGTCGTGACGATCGCGAGCGCGGCGGAGCCGGGCGAAGCGGGTCGTCACCATTGGGCCGGAAGCAGGTAGCCGCGCGGTGCGCAGGCACGTGCGGGGTGTGGGCCTGCCCGACGAGACCGAACTCGAGCTGTGGATCGTCGACGGCCAGATCAGCTCCGAACCCGTCGCCGGCGCCGACACGGTCTTCGACGGCGGCTGGATCGTGCCCGGGCTGGTCGACGCCCACTGCCACATCGGCCTCGGTGAACACGGCGAGATCCCGCTGGATGACGCGGTCGCGCAGGCCGAGATCGAACGCGATGTGGGCGCTCTGCTGTTGCGGGACTGCGGGTCGCCCACCGACACCCGCAGCCTCGACGACCGCGACGACCTGCCCCGGATCATCCGTGCCGGAAAGCATCTGGCCCGGCCCAAGCGGTATGCGGCGGGCTTCTCGCGGGAGCTGGACGACGAATGGCAGCTGCCGGCCGCGGTGGCCGAGGAGGCCAGGCGCGGCGACGGCTGGATCAAGCTGGTGGGCGACTGGATCGATCGCAGCGTCGGCGACCTGGCCCCGCTCTGGTCCGACGACGTGCTCGCGGCCGCGATCGAGACCGCGCACGCGCACGGCGCCCGGGTCACCGCGCACGTCTTTAGCGAGGACGCGCTGCCCGGGCTGATCCGCGCCGGGATCGACTGCATCGAGCACGGCACCGGGCTCACCGACCACGCCATCGAGCTGATGGTCGAACACGGGACCGTCCTGGTCCCGACGCTGGTCAACATCGTCGAGAACTTCCCCGGGATCGCGCACGCCGCCGAGAAGTATCCCATGTACGCCGCTCACATGCGTGACCTGCACGCGCGCGGCCCGTCCCGGATCGCCGCGGCCCGCGAGGCGGGCGTGCCGATCTATGCGGGCAGCGACGCCGGGACCATGGTCGCGCCGGGGCGCATCGCCGACGAGGTCGAGGCGCTCAAGAGCATCGGGATGAGCCCGACCGAGGCGCTGGGCGCGGGGTGCTGGGACGCGCGGCGCTGGCTCGGCCGGCCGGGCCTCGAGCACGGTGCCCCGGCGGACCTGCTGTGCTACGCGCGGGATCCGCGCTCGGGCGCCGGGGTGCTGAACAGTCCCGACCTGATCATGCTGCGCGGCCACATTTTTCGTTCGCCGGCCTGACCGACGGCCCGGTGGCGCGCCGAAGGTTCCGAGACTCGCCGCGAAAAAGATTGCGAGTACTTGCTATCTATGTTAGCGTTCCGGCAGCCGGGCGACATGCGACCGGACAACATGGAGGAAACCATGGCCTACGACGTGATCATTCGCGACGGATTGTGGTTCGACGGCACCGGCAGCGCGCCCCTGACGCGCACGCTGGGCATCCGCGACGGCGTCGTGGCCACGGTCACCACCGCACCGCTCGACGAGGCCGGTTGCCCCGAGGTGATCGACGCCGCAGGCAAATGGGTCGTGCCCGGCTTTCTGGACGTGCACACGCACTATGACGCCGAGGTGCTGCTGGATCCGGGGCTGCGCGAGTCGGTGCGGCACGGCGTCACCACGGTGCTGCTCGGCAACTGCTCGCTGTCGACGGTCTACGCCGACTCCCAGGACGCCGCCGACCTGTTCAGCCGGGTGGAGGCGGTGCCGCGCGAATACGTCTTCGGTGCGCTGGATTCGCACCGCACGTGGTCGTCGGCCGCCGACTACGTCGCGGCGATCGACGCCCTGCCGCTGGGGCCCAATATCGGTTCACTGCTTGGCCATTCGGACCTGCGGACCGCGGTGCTCGGGCTGGAGCGGGCCACCGACGCCGCGGTGCGCCCCACCGACGGCGAGCTGGAGAAGATGGCGGATCTGCTGGACCAGGCTCTCGACGCCGGCCTGCTCGGCATGTCCGGGATGGACGCGGCCATCGACAAACTCGACGGCGAACGGTTCCGTTCGCGCGCCTTGCCGTCCACCTTCGCGACATGGCGGGAGCGCCGCAGGCTGATCAAGGTCCTGCGCAAACACGGCCGGATTCTGCAGAGCGCCCCCAACGTGGCGAAGCCGTCCACCGGCATACTCTTCTTTTTAGCCAGCAGCCGAATACTCAACTGGGGCAAAGGCGTTCGGATGAGCATGCTGGTATCCGCCGACTCCAAGTCGATGCCGCTGTCGGTATATGTGTTCGGCCCGGCGACTCGGCTGCTGAACAGGCTGCTCGGCGCCAGCGTGCGATTCCAGCACCTGCCGGTGCCGTTCGAGTTGTACTCCGACGGCATCGACTTGCCGGTCTTCGAGGAGTTCGGCGCGGGAACGGCCGCCCTGCACCTGCGGGACCAGTTGCAGCGCAACGAGTTACTGGCCGACAAGGAATACCGGCGCAAGTTCCGCCGCGAGTTCGACCGCGTCAAGCTCGGGCCGTCGCTGTGGCACCGCGACTTCCACGACGCGGTCATCGTCGAATGCCCGGATAAGTCGTTGATCGGCAAGAGCTTTGGCGCGATCGCCGGCGAACGCAAACTGCACCCGCTCGACGCGTTCCTGGACGTGCTCGTCGAGAACGGCGAACGTAACGTCCGATGGACCACCGTCGTCGCCAACCATCGCCCCAGGCTGCTCGACGCGCTCGCCACCGAAGGCAGCGTGCACATGGGCTTCTCGGACGCCGGGGCGCACCTGCGCAACATGGCCTTCTACAACTTCGCCCTGCGGATGCTCAAGCGCACCCGCGACGCGCACCGCGCCGGCGCGCCCTTCATGTCGATCGAGCACGCGGTGCATCGGCTCACCGGTGAATTGGGGGAGTGGTTCGGCGTGGACGCCGGCACGCTGCGGCGCGGCGACCGCGCCGATTTCGTGGTGATCGACCCCACCGGGCTCGACGACTCGGTCGACGGCTACCACGAGGAGGCGGTGCCGTTCTACGGCGGCCTGCGCCGCATGGTGAACCGCAACGACGACGCCGTGGTCGCCACGGGGGTGGGCGGCGCCGTCGTCTTCCGCTCCGGGGAATTCCGGGACGGCTACGGCCAGACGGTGAAGTCGGGTCGCTACCTGCGGGCGGGGCAGCGGCACGCGGGCCGCAGCGCTCCCATGGTCAGTGCCTGACATGGCCAGGACCCAGCAGCAGCGCCGCGAGGAGACCGTCGGACGCCTCGTCGACGCCTGCATCGCCACCATCATCGAGGTCGGCCACGCCCGGGCGTCGGCCGCGGTGATCACGAGGCGGGCCGGGGTGTCGGTGGGTGCGCTGTTCCGGCACTTCGACACCATGGGCGATTTCATGGCGGCGACGGCGTCCGAGGTGCTGCGCCGGCAGCTGGAGTCCGTCACCAAGCGGGTCGCCGAGATACCGAGCGACCAGCCCGGGCTGGAAGCGGCGCTGGCGATCGTGCGCGACATCACCGGAAGCCCGATCAACGCCGTGATCTACGAACTGACGGTCGCCGCCCGCACCGACGAAAAGCTCAGGGCGACTTTGCAACACGAGTTGGCGCAGTACGCCGAGAAGATCGAGGACGCCGCCCGGGCGCTACCCGGCGCCGACGGTTTCCCCCCGGACACCTTCCCGGTGCTGGTGGCGCTGGTCAGGAACGTTTTCGACGGGGCCGCCGTGGTGGAAGGCGTTCTGCCGCAACCGGAAATCGCGGCCCGGCGGATTCCGGTGCTGATCGAGCTGCTGACCGCGGCGCTGCCGGACGAACGCCCCTAGCGCCGGCGGTTACAGCGAGCCGATGCTGGACTGCGGGCTCTGCGCGAATCCCCAGTCGAACAACGTCGCCGCCTGGTCCCAGTACGTCGGCCCGCCGGGTTTGACCAGCCCGTACATCATGGCGATCACCAGCCGGCGGCCGCCGCGCGACGCCGCCCCGACGAAGGTCTTACGGGCCGCATTGGTGAAGCCGGTCTTGCCGCCGATCGCACCGGGATAACGCTGCAACAGCTCGTCCTGGTTGGTGATCGGGTGTTCGCCGTCATCACCGGGGAACATCGCCGACGGTTCGGCGGTGATCTGCGCGAAGACGGGGTTGGCCATCGCCGCGCGGAAGATGACCGCCAGGTCGTGCGCCGTCGAGGAGCCAGAACCCTCGGGGCCGTCCAGCCCGGACGGCGTCGCCGCGTGGGTGTTGGTGGCGCCGATCGAGGCCGCCTTGGCGTTCATCTTGGCGACTGTGACGTCCGGGCCGCCGAGCATGTGCGCCAGCGTGTTGGCGGCGTCGTTGCCTGAGACCAGCAGCAGGCCGTCCAGGAGCTGGCGGGCCGTGTAGGTGCGGCCCGGTTTGATGCCCACGCAGTTGCATTCCACCTGGGTGTCGGCGACGTCGGCGACGACGGTCGAGTCCAGGCTCACCGAGTCGAGGACCACCTGCGCCAGCAGCGTCTTGATGGTGCTCGCCGGCGGGTGGGGCACATTCTGGTCGCGGCCGGCCAGCACCTGAGCGCTGTCGAGGTCGGCCACGATCCAGGTCTGCGCCGGGCCGTCGGGGATCGGGATCGAGCCGACCGGCTGCATGCTGTCCGCCCACGCGGTGGGCTGGCTGACGGTGGCGCCGACCGCGACCAGAGCCGCGGCCGCGGCCAAGAGCTTCCGCATGGCCGCAAAGTCTAACTTCCGCGCCTTCCGGGGCGGATCTTCAGTACTGTCCGAGGCATGTTGAGCCTGGCCGAGATCTCGGACCGCCTCGAGATCCAGCAGCTTCTGGTCGATTACTCCACCGCCATCGACCAGCGGCGATTCGACGACCTGGACAAGGTGTTCACGCCCGACGCCTACATCGACTACACCGCGCTGGGCGGCATCGAGGGCCACTATCCGGAGGTGAAGAAGTGGCTGGCCGAGGTGCTGCCCAACTTCCCGGTGTACGCGCACATGCTGGGCAACTTCTCGGTGCGAATAGACGGGGACGCCGCGTCGTCGCGGGTGATCTGCTTCAACCCGATGGTGCTGGGCGGTGAGAAGGACCAGGTGCTGTTCTGCGGGCTGTGGTACGACGACGAGTTCGTCCGTACGCCCGACGGCTGGCGCATGACCAGGCGCGTCGAGACGAAGGTCTTTCAGAAAGTGATGTGAGCGCTTGCCCGGTTTGCGCCGAGATTGCATTCGGGGCCGCGACTCGGGCGCGGATGATGAACATCGCGGCAATCTCGGCGGCGATTCCCGCGCGATTTCTGCCGCATCGCCTCGTTCTGGCACAATTGGCGGCTGTCCGTCGCGCGACCCACCCCACGGGTGCTTGCCCGGCGGTCATACACGCGAGGCAAAACCGGATCCGGGCATCAGGCCCCGATCGCTGAATTGCAGCGTGACACACAGGAGAAGTCGCTTAACCATGGCTGTGAAGATCAAGCTCACCCGGCTTGGCAAGATCCGCAATCCCCAGTACCGCATCGCCGTCGCCGACGCACGCAACCGCCGCGACGGCCGCTCCATCGAGGTCATCGGCCGCTACCACCCCAAGGAAGAGCCGAGCCTCATCGAGATCGACTCCGAGCGCGCCCAGTACTGGCTGTCCGTGGGTGCCCAGCCCACCGAGCCCGTCCGCAAGCTGCTGCAGATCACCGGCGACTGGCAGAAGTTCAAGGGCCTGCCGGGCGCCGAGGGCCGGCTGAAGGTCAAGACCGCCAAGCCCAGCAAGCTCGAGCTGTTCAACGCCGCGCTGGCCGAGGCCGATGGCGGACCGACCACCGAGGCTGCGAAGCCGAAGAAGAAGGCCCCGGCCAAGAAGGCTGCCAAGGCTGACGAGAAGGCCGAGGAGAAGGCCACCGAGCCGGAGGCCCCCGCCGCGCAGGCCGAGGCGCCCGCCGAGCCCGCCGCGCAGGCCGAGCCGACCACCGAGAGCTGACCCCCGCGATGAGTACGGTTGTCGTTGACGCTGTTGAACATCTGGTTCGCGGGATTGTCGACAACCCGGACGACGTCCGGGTGGACATGGTGACCAGCCGCCGGGGTCGCACGGTCGAGGTCCACGTCCATCCCGACGACTTGGGCAAGGTGATCGGCCGCGGCGGGCGCACCGCGACCGCGCTGCGCACGCTGGTCGCCGGCATCGGCGGCCGCGGCATCCGCGTCGACGTGGTGGACACCGACCAGTAGCGGGGCGCTGCTCATGGAACTCCGTTGGAGTTGACCGTCGGGCGCGTGGTGAAAGCCCACGGCATCAGCGGCGAGCTGGTGGTGGAGATCCGCACCGACGATCCCGCCGCCCGGTTTTCGCCGGGTAACACGTTGCGCGCCAAGCCGTCTCGTGACGGCGTGGAACGCAGCTGTGTCATCGAGAGTGCGCGCGAGCACGGGGGGCGGTTGCTGGTGCGGGTGGCCGGCGTCACCGACCGTGAGGCAGCCGACGCGATGCGCGGCACCCTGTTCGTCGTCGACTCGGAAAACTTGCCCGACATCGACGAGGCGGACACCTACTACGACCATCAGCTCGAAGGCCTGCGCGTGCGCACCACCGCGGGCGAGCAGATCGGCGTGGTGGCCGAGGTGCTGCACACCGCGGCCGGTGAACTGTTGTCGGTGCGGCGCGAGGCCGGCGAGAAGCGGGAGTTGTTGGTGCCGTTCGTGACTGCGATCGTCACCGCGGTGTCACTCGACGACGGGACCGTCGAGATCGACCCGCCCGAAGGCCTGCTGGACCTGTAGCGGTGATCTTCGAGATGAGAATCGACGTCGTCACGATCTTCCCCGCCTATCTGGATCCGCTGCGGCAATCGTTGCCGGGCAAGGCGATCCAGTCCGGCCTGGTAGACCTGCAAGTGCACGACCTGCGGCGCTGGACGCATGACGTGCACCGTTCGGTGGACGATTCGCCCTACGGCGGTGGCCCGGGGATGGTGATGAAGGCGCCCGTGTGGGGCGAGGCCCTCGACGAAATCGCCTCCGCACAAACGCTTCTGGTGGTGCCCACGCCGGCCGGTCGGTTGTTTACGCAGGCGACGGCCGCCCGCTGGAGCGTTGAAACCCACCTGGTGTTCGCGTGCGGCCGCTACGAGGGTATCGACCAGCGGGTCATCGACGACGCCGCGGGACGGATGCGGGTCGAGGAGGTCTCGATCGGCGACTACGTGCTGCCCGGCGGCGAGTCGGCGGCCCTGGTGATGATCGAGGCCGTGCTGCGCCTGCTCGACGGAGTCCTCGGCAATCCCGCGTCGCACCAAGAGGATTCGCACTCGCCGGCGCTGGACCGGCGCCTGGAGGGGCCCAGCTACACCCGGCCGCCGAGCTGGCGTGGGCTCGATGTCCCCGAGGTGCTGCTGTCGGGTGACCACGCGCGCATCGCGGCGTGGCGCCGGGAGATCTCGCTGCGGCGCACGGGCGAACGTCGTCCCGAATTGCTTGGGCCCGGCGACGATGCGGTCCGCTAGGCGGACCGAGGAGGAGCTGGGTCATCGGGTTGGGCCCGGCGACGATGCGGTCCGCTAAAGCCCGTGATTGGCCGCCTCGACGCGGCCGTCGGGAAAGATCGTCTTGACCGCACGGGTGATGGTGTCGCGGGCGGTGGCGTCATCGGAGGGCTGCAGGGACTGCACCACCATGATGTAGCGGCGGTCGGCCCCGATCACCCCGGTCGACAGATGCATCCAGTCGCTGCCGATGCAGCACATCCAGCCCTGCTTGACCGCGACCGGCTCGGCGTACAGGCCGTCCGGGATGCCGAACCGCTGCGGGTAGCCGTCGAGCCCGGTGGGGGTGGACTGCGCCAGGTCGTTGACGATGATCTTCGCCTGGTCGGCCGGCAGGCCGCCTGACCCGTCCAGCAGCATCTCGTAGTAGCGGATCAGGTCGGTCACCGAGCTCATGGTGTTCCACCACCGACCGTCGCTGGGCGGCGTGGTGGAAGACAGGCCATAGCGGGCGGCCACCTCGGTGATGATGGCGGCTCCGCCGCCCTGACCCCAGAACCGCTCGGCCGCGCCATCGTCGGACGACTCCAGCATGACGTCCAGGGCTTGGCGGTCGTCGGCGCTCAGCGGCGTCTTGCCCTCGCTCTCGTGCAGTAGCAGATCGTCGGCGATGAACAGCTTGGCCACCGACGCGGTGCCGATGACCTGGCCGTTGCCGTTGGCGATCAGCTGGTTGGTGCTGCGGTCGAGGATGGCCACCGACAGGGCGGCGCCGCTGGCGGCGGCCTCATCGGCGGCCTGCTGCACGCGGGCCTGCAGCTGACCGAACCCCGGGCCCGGCAGCGCCTGGGCCGGCTGCGTGGGTGTGGCCGCCTTGAGCAGCAGCGCGGCCGACTGCGGGGCAGCCGTGGTGGGCGGGGTGGAGATGACCCGAACGGGCGCGGTGACCGGCAGGCGGTAGACCTTCGCCTGGACCAGAGCCTCGGAACCGGAGGCAACCACCAACGTCACCGCCGCGGTGGCGGTGAACAGCGTCAGCGGACGTACCCGCATGCGTCTCCTCCGGCATGACTTCGACGTGGTGCTCCACCGGGCCGTCGCACCACCTGCACCGGCCATCCGCCGGTAGCGCGTTCTGACCCCAGTCATATGTACCATTTACCAGCGCGTTTGGCGCGCTCTGAACCGCCGACTCGCTGTGATTTTCGCGGCGCGCGCCCCGTCTGGCACAATTGACCAGTTGTCTCCAGCGGTTGCAGGCCGGTTGAGCCGTTTTCCGCCTGCTGCGAGATAGCCAGAAAGCCCGAAACCATCGGCTCGGCGACCGCCTCACACGTGCGTGTGGGCAGCTGCCGTCGGCCGCGACCTCAAGGAAGTGTCTCGCATGAACCGGCTGGACTTCGTCGATCAGGCGTCGCTGCGCGACGACATCCCGGTGTTCGGCCCGGGTGACACCGTCAACGTGCACGTCAAGGTCATCGAGGGCGCCAAGGAGCGTATCCAGGTGTTCAAGGGCGCGGTGATCCGTCGTCAGGGCGGTGGCATCCGTGAGACCTTCACCGTGCGCAAGGAAAGCTATGGCGTCGGCGTCGAGCGGACCTTCCCGGTGCACTCGCCCAACATCGACCACATCGAGGTGGTGACCCGCGGTGACGTCCGCCGCGCGAAGCTGTACTACCTGCGTGAACTGCGCGGCAAGAAGGCCAAGATCAAGGAGAAGCGCTGAGCCGGGACGCCTTGGCGGCGCTGCTGATTCGTCCGATCGTGTCCGGGTGCTCCGGTTTACCGGCCCACGACGTGCGCTGGCTACGCTGATCCCGTGACCGATACCGCGGATTCATCGAAGCCCGAGCCCCACGCCGGCGAGTCAGATCCGAAGGTCTCCACCCGCACCCCGGAGACGCGCCAGGACGACGCCGCGGCCACGACCGCATCCGTCCCCGAACCCGGCCCGGTGACGCAGCCGCCCGGCGCCGGCGAGCCGCAGGACGCCAAGCGATCGACGGTGCGCGAATTCGCGCTCCTGGCGGTCATCGCCGTCGGCCTCTACTACGTGATGTTGACCTTCGTGGCGCGGCCCTACCTGATCCCGTCCGAATCGATGGAGCCCACCCTGCACGGGTGCACGGGCTGCGTCGGCGACCGGATCATGGTCGACAAGGTCACCTACCGCTTCGGCCCGCCGCATCCCGGTGACGTCATCGTGTTCAAGGGCCCGCCGCCGTGGAACCTGGGCTACAAGTCGATCCGGTCCAACAACACCGTGCTGCGGTGGCTGCAGAACGCGCTGTCCTTCGTAGGCTTCGTGCCGCCCGACGAGAACGACCTGGTCAAGCGGGTCATCGCGGTCGGGGGGCAGACGGTGCAGTGCCGGGCCGACACCGGGCTGACGGTTGACGGCAAGCCGCTCAAGGAGCCCTACCTGGATCCCAAGACCATGGCGGCCGACCCGTCGGTGTACCCGTGCCTGGGCAGCGAGTTCGGGCCCGTCGCCGTCCCGGCCGGACGGCTGTGGGTGATGGGCGACAACCGGACGCACTCCGCCGATTCGCGCGCCCACTGCACCAGCGTGCCGGCCGAGGCCCTCAAGGGTGTGCTGTGCACCGGCGACCCGACGTCGGGGACCGTGCCGGTGTCGAATGTGATCGGGAAAGCCAGGTTCATCGTGTGGCCGCCGTCCCGCTGGGGCGGCGTGGAATCGGTGAACCCGCAACAGAATCGGTAGCCGTGGCCACGACGTGGCCGCCCCGGACGGTGATCCGCAAAGCCGGGGGTCTGCGCACCCTGGAGTCGGCGCTGTACCGCAGCGGGCTGGGTCCGGTGGCAGGCGTCGACGAGGTCGGCCGCGGCGCCTGCGCCGGACCGCTGGTGGTGGCCGCCTGCGTGCTCGGGCCGGGACGACTGGAAAGCCTTGCCGCGCTTGATGATTCCAAGAGGCTCACCGAGGCCGCCCGGGAGAGGCTCTTCCCGCTGATCCGCCGCTACGCGCTGGCCTACCACGTGCTGTTCATCCCGCCTGCCGAGGTGGACCGGCGCGGCGTGCACGTCGCGAACATCGAAGGGATGCGGCGCGCCGTGGCCGGGCTGTCCGTGCGGCCCGGCTACGTGCTGAGCGACGGGTTCCGGGTGCCCGGACTGGCCGTCCCGTCGCTGCCGGTGATCGGCGGCGACGCGGTCGCGGCGTGCATCGCAGCGGCCAGCGTGCTGGCGAAGGTCAGCCGGGACCGGTTGATGGTCGCCATGGAGGCCGATCATCCCGGCTACGGCTTCGCCCTGCACAAGGGCTACAGCACGCCCGCCCACAGCGCGGCGCTGGCGCAGCGGGGCCCGTGCCCCGAGCATCGCTATTCGTTCATCAACGTGCGGCGCGTGGCCAACGGGTCGGGCGCCCGAGTGGTGGCCGAGTGCAGTCCGGACCCACCGCTGCAGCGCGATGGATCTCGGTGAGGAAAGATGGCATCAGGATTCCCGCACCGGCGAAGGGCGGCCGGCGTCGGGATGCCCGGGGGAAACGGTCTGGGAGAAGGACGTCGGAGCAGATGAGCGCAGAAGATCTCGAGAAATACGAAACCGAGATGGAGCTCTCGCTGTACCGCGAATACAAGGACATCGTCGGCCAGTTCAGCTACGTCGTGGAGACCGAGCGGCGCTTCTACCTGGCCAACAGCGTGGAGATGACGCCGCGCAACGCCGACGGCGAGGTGTACTTCGAGCTCCGGTTGTCCGACGCCTGGGTGTGGGACATGTACCGACCGGCGCGATTCGTCAAGCAGGTGCGGGTGGTCACCTTCAAGGACGTCAACATCGAAGAGGTCGAGAAACCCGAACTGCGGCTTCCCGAATAGCCGTCGCTAGTTGGCCGGCGGGAGCTGGTTGTCGCCGGGGACGGGCAGCTGGCCGCGCAGGTCGATGACCTCACGCGCCACCTCGGCCAGCTTGATGTTCAGCGCCTGGGAATGGCGCCGCAACAGGTCGAACGCGTCGTCCTCGCTCATCTCGTGCAGCAGCATCAACATTCCGACGGCCTTGCCGATCTCGCGGTTGCTGAGCAGCCCGCGGCGCAGGCTCGCCGCATCCTCGCCCTTGTGCACCGCGTTGATGGCGACGCTGGCGAACGCGGCCAGCACGGCCGCCCGCCCGGCGGACTCGGCGTCGAACATGTTCGGGGTGTCGCTGAACAGGTTCAGCGCGGCGCCTTTGCGTTTGTCGACCAGCAGCCGAAACCCCATCGCGCCGCGTACCGGTGTCTCGGCCACCAGCACCGATGCCAGTTTGGGCCACAGCGACGGCGTCGTCAGATCCGGATCGATCTGTGGCGTTTCTTCCTCGATGGCGTCGATGCACGGGCCGTCGCCGGCGCGCCGCTCGAGGTCGTCGATGGCTTGTGCGAGCCGATCGCTGGCGCCGACGGTGACGTATTTGTCGTTGTCGCGCACCAACAGGCTGGCGTGATCGCAGCCTCGGACGGTCAGGGTGGCGGCCAGGCAGATGGCGGCATACATCTGGTTGACGTCCGAGCCCTGATAGATGATCTCGGCGAGGGCGGCGAAAACCGTCGCGGGGTCGGCCTTCTCCCCGCCAGTCGCGGGTGCCCGCGCGCCGGTCTTCTTGTCGTCCGCCATGCTGCTGCCTCGCTTCTTGCGGTTTCGGGGTGTGACCGCTTCCGATCGCCGTAGATTATCGGTCGCCGAGACCGGCCGTACACGTGGTTTGGTCTGGCTGGGGCCGATCGACGGGTGTCGTGCCGGTCACCGTCGACCGCCAAGCTACCGCCGACGACGGGGAGCGCGCTCGTCGGACCGCTCACGAATCGCGAGACGCTGGAATGATGGTTTTATCATGCGTCGATCGCGCGCGCCCGGGGGGCTCGGTGACGTGCCGTACGCGGGGGCCGGCCTGCCGCGGGAGGGAAGGGTGTTCTGAATGGGCGTGACCGTCGCGGTGACCGGGCCTACCGGGGAGATCGGCATCTCCGCGGTGACGGCGCTGGAGCGCGAACCCGCCGTCGATTCGATCATCGGGATGGCCCGCAGGCCGTTCGACCCGTCGTCGCGCGGCTGGCTGAAGACCACCTACCAGCAGGGCGACATCCTGGACCGCGACGCCGTAGGCGCCTTGGTCGCGCAGGCCGACGTGGTGGTTCATCTGGCCTTCATCATCATGGGTTCGCGCGACGAGAGCGCCCGGGTGAATCTCGAGGGCACGCACAACGTGTTCGAGGCGACGGTGGCGGCCGGGCGGCCCCAGCGCCTGGTGCACACCTCGTCGGTGGCGGCATACGGCTACCACTCCGACAACCCCGTCCCGCTGACCGAGGACGTGGCCACCCGGGGCTCCGCGGAGCACTACTACTCCGAGCAGAAGGCGGCCTGCGAGCAGCTGCTCGCCGACATCACCAAGGACTCGTCGCTCGAGGTGTTCGTGCTGCGGCCCTGCGTGGTGGCCGGGCCCGACGCCACCGCCCTGGCCGATGCGATGCCGTGGAATCAGCTGCCCGGCCCGGTGCGTGCCGTCGTCAAAGCGGTGCAGGCCGTCCCGGTCCTGAAGCCGGTGGTGCCCGATCCGGGCTTTCCGCTGCAGCTGGTCCACCACGACGACGTCGCGACGGCGATCGCGCTGGCGGCCACCGCCCCCGCGCCGTCGGGTGCGTACAACATTGCCGGCGACGGGGTGGTGACGGTGGCCGACGTCGCCAGGGCGCTGGGCGGACGTCCGGTGCGGGTGCCCGCTGTGGCCGCGACGGCGGCCTCGGCGGCGATCTCGCGGGTGCCGCGGGTGCCGTCCATGCTCGAATGGCTGCACACCGCGCGCACGTCGATGGTGATGGACACCACCAAGGCCAAGACCCAGCTGGGCTGGCGTCCGCTGCACTCGTCGGCCGAGACACTGCGGGCGCTGGCCGCCGGAGCGTGAGAATCCCCTGCTGGCTGCCGGGGCGCCCCGCCGGCTGTGGATGGGCGCCGCACTGGGGATAACCGGCCGTTGCGCGTGGCCGCGAGTCGTGATGGCGGCCCGCCGCGTCGGGGACGCCGGGCACCGTGACCCCCATGACGACCGAAACAACGATGACCCGGATCCAGCTGGGGGCGATGGGTGAGGCCCTCGCCGTGGACCATCTGTCGCGGCTGGGATTGCGGATCGTGCAGCGCAACTGGCGCTGCCGCTACGGCGAACTCGACATCATCGCCCGCGACGACGCCGCGTCGACGGTGGTTTTCGTCGAGGTGAAGACCCGCACCGGGGACGGGTACGGGGGACTGGCCCACGCCGTCACCCCGCGCAAGGTGCTGCGGTTGCGCAGGCTCGCCGGATTGTGGCTGGCCGGCCAGGATCAGCGTTGCGCCGCGATCCGCATCGACGTGATCGGCGTGCGCGTCGGGCGCCGCCGCACCCCGGAGATCATCCATCTGCAAGGGATCGGCTGATGGCCCTGGGACGCGCGTTCTCCGTCGCGGTGCGCGGCGTGGACGGACAGATCGTGGAGATCGAAGCCGACATCACCAACGGGCTGCCGGGCGTACACCTGGTGGGCCTGCCCGACGCCGCCCTGCAGGAGTCGCGCGACCGCGTCCGGGCGGCCGTTACCAACTGCGGCAACACCTGGCCCTTGGCGCGGCTCACGCTGGCGCTGTCGCCGGCGACGCTGCCCAAGATGGGGTCGGTATATGACATCGCACTGGCCGTCGCGGTGTTGTCGGCGCAACGCAAGAATCCGTGGGACCGGCTGGAGAAGACGGTGCTGCTCGGCGAGCTGTCCCTGGACGGGCGGGTGCGCCCGGTGCGCGGCGTGCTGCCCGCCGTGCTGGCCGCCAAACGCGACGGCTGGCCGGCTGTGGTGGTCCCGGTGGACAACCTCGCCGAGGCCAGCTTGGTGGACGGCATCGACGTGTGGGGCGTGCGCACCCTGCGCCAGCTGCAGAAGTGGCTCGGCGGCTCCGGCGCCCTGGACGCCAGGATCGACGCGAAGCCCACCGACGGCGAGCCCCCGGCGGATCTGGTCGACGTGGTCGGGCAGACCCAGGCGCGATTCGCGGTGGAGGTGGCGGCGGCGGGGGCACACCACCTCATGCTCACCGGGCCGCCGGGGGTGGGCAAAACCATGCTCGCCCAACGCCTTCCGGGGTTGTTGCCACCGCTGAGCGAGGCCGAGTCGCTGGAAGTCACCGCGATCCACTCGGTGGCCGGGTTGCTGGCCGGCGACACGCCGTTGATCACCAGACCGCCGTTTGTGGCACCGCATCACAGTTCCAGCGTGGCCGCGCTCGTCGGCGGGGGGTCGGGGATGGCACGCCCCGGCGCCGTCAGCCGGGCACATCGCGGGGTGCTCTTCCTCGACGAGTGCGCCGAAATCCGGATCAGCGCGCTGGAAGCCCTGCGAACGCCGCTGGAGGACGGCGAGATTCGGCTCGCCCGCCGCGACGGGGTGGCGTGTTATCCCGCGCGATTCCAGCTGGTGCTGGCCGCCAACCTGTGCCCGTGCGCGCCGGCCGACCCCCAGGACTGCGTCTGCGCGGCGGCGGCCAAACGCCGCTATCTGGGCAAGCTGTCGGGGCCGCTGCTGGATCGGGTGGACCTCCGCGTGCAGATGCACCAGGTCAAGGCCGGCGCCTTCGCGGGCGGGGCCGGTGAGTCGACGGCCCAGGTACGCGATCGGGTGGCGCAGGCCCGCGCGGCCGCCGCCCGGCGCTGGCTGCCGTACGGATTCCGCACCAACGGCGAGGTCAGTGGGACGCTGTTGCGCCGCAAGTTCCGGCTCGGCAACGCGGCGATGGAGCCGCTGCAGCGGGCGCTGGACCGCGGGCTGCTCAGCATCCGTGGCCTGGACCGCACGTTGCGTGTCGCGTGGCTTCATAAATAGCTGAACTGAGCTAGGCTATCGCGCATGGACAACATCCCTATCCACGTGGATTACGCAGCCGACCACGAGGCGATGAGATTCAACGCGAATCAAGAACCAATCCTGAGCTACCGCAGCTGGTCAACCACCGGGGCGCGGGTGGCCGACCATAAATCAAACCGGGATCGACAGGTGATCGACGGCTGGGTGCTGAACACACCGGACGGCGACGAGTGGATTACCGGGTGCTGGGAATTAGATGGCGTTGACAATGCCGTGGAGAAGGCCAGGGGCTACCTTCGCGATGTCTACGGGCTTCCGGATGCGCGGGCCTACTACACCTGGGTGACCCAGCTGTGAGGGCCGCCGTTTACCTCCGCCAGTCCTTTGACCGCTCAGGCGACGGCCTGGGCATCGACCGCCAACGCGAAGACGTTCGACGACTCATCGAGGCTCGCGGCTGGACCGTTGCGGCCGAGTTCGTGGACAACGACGTGTCTGCGCTGTCTCGTAAACCGCGCCCGCAGTTTTCGGTGATGATGGCCCGCGTCGATGCGGGGGAGTTCGACGTGATCGTGGCCCGCCACATGGACCGGCTGCTGCGTCGCCTGGCCGAGCTTGAAAGCACGCTTGAGCGATGCCAGGCGGCCGGGGTAGCGATTGTCACCGCATCCGATGGCGTGGATACCTCCACGGATGGCGGCAGGTTGGTCGCACGCATCCTGTCGTCGGTGGCCCAGGGGGAAGTGGAGCGGAAAGGCTCACGGCAGCGCTCTGCGGCGATTCAGGCGGCCAAAGCCGGTCGCTGGGTGGGCGGGCGTCGCCCGTTCGGTTACGAGAAGGACGGGAAGACCATCCGGGAGGCTGAAGCGGCGCTGATCCGGCAGGCCTATGTGGACGTGCTCGGCGGTGAGTCGTTGAGCGAGATCGCGCGGCGGTGGAACGCCTCGGGTGTGACGCCGGCCCAGAGCGACAAGTGCTGGTATCGGGGGACCGTGAAGGACGTTTTGACCAATCCTCGCCACGCCGGGTTGCGTCGATACCGCACGCCGGAGGAACGGTCCCGAATCCGTCAGAACCCGGAGCTGGGGATCGTGGGCAAAGCGCAGTGGGACGGCATCGTTGACGAGGCGACGTGGCGGGCCGCGGTGCGTATCCTCACTGACCCGGCCAGGCATACCGGCCGCACCGGCAGCAAGGGGCTGTTGACCGGGGTTGGGCTGTGCGGGGTTTGCGGACAAACGGTCCACCGGGGCGGTGCCTTCGGCGGGTATCCGATGTATCGCTGTATCAGCGGGCGTCACGTGTCGCGACAGGCCGAACCTGTTGACGAGTACGTGGAAATGGTGGCGGTCGAGAAGCTGAAACAGCCGGCCGCGGCGAGACTTTGGGCCGCCGAGCTACCTGACGCTGACGAGCTGATGGCTGAAGCCGACAAGCTGCGTCGGGAACGCGATGGCATCGACCAGGACCGCGCCGAGGGACTCATTGACCGGTTGCGGTGGCGCACCATGAACGAGCGAATCACCGGGCGGCTTGGGGAGATTGAGGCCAAGCTTGCCGCAGCGGGATCGTCATCGCCGCTGTCCATCGTTGCCAGCGGGCGCGTTGAGGAGACCTGGGCTGGTCTGACCGTGGCCCAGCGGCGCAACATCATCGCGACATTGATGACGCCAGTACTGCACCTACCCGGTCGCGGAACGCGAACCTTCCGACCCGAGACAGTCGAAATCCGTTGGAAAACAACATGACAGAGACGAAACCGCCTAATTTCCTTTTTGTCTGTGACCACGGCATCCGCGACGGGGAGCTGTTCATCGTGGCTTTGTTGCCGTGGATTCCGGACCGGCCCGGTTGGTGGGCGGCAAAAGGTGTCCACGAAGCCGCGCTCAAGGTTTGGCCGATGGAAGGCGACCAGCGCGGTCACGACTCAAAGTGGCTGATGCCGGACTGGACCGACCCCGATGAGCCTGACCTTCGGGGCGAAGCCATCGAAATTCAATGCACCAAGTGCACCCAGCGCGCCTACCGATCGGACGGGGGCAGGCTGCACACACTGCTGACGAAGATCGTGACCGATGAACAATTCCGCGCGGTCACGGTATCGGCCGACGAGAAATTGATCGTGATGCGGCTACAGGCGTTGCATTCGGCGCGCGAATACGTCAAGCGCCATTGCGGGCTGCAAGTGTGATTCGCTGCTAATCTAGTTCGCAAGCCGGCTTCGACCCCGGGCAGTTTGTTCATGCCCAAAGGATCGAAGTGTCCGACATACTCCACTACCGCGCCGAAGTCGGCGCGCTTAGCCGTTCCCGGCCCGACAATGACCCAGAGCTTGTCGAAGCCAGGCTCAACCTCCGCGTTGAGAACCTCGCCAAGCAGGTCAAGAAAGCGGTCGAGGCTAGTCCGCCATTTACGGAAGAGCAGATCGACCGAATCGCCGCAATCCTCCGGTCAGGTGCGGCATGAGTTGCCAACAGACCAGGAATCGCGAAGGACCCCCGGAATGGGAAAGGCCCAGCCCCCGGCAAGAAGCTGGACCAGACCACAGTAATTCGACCTTCCAGCAGCGAGTCTACTGCTATGCGGATGGTCTGCGGAGGCGACGGGCCGCCGCAGACGATATGCGGCAGCTAGCCAACGGTCGGAGTGATCCGTGGCATTACGAGCCGCCCGGTGAGCGCGGCTACGAAGACGCGGCGATGCACCTGTGGGAGCACGCGCTGTTGCCGGCACCCAACCGTGAGGGGTTGCGGGTGATGTACCGCCAGGGCGGTGCTTCACGGAAAGCCGCGCTGGCCATCGCGCGTGCCTGGGACCTGGAGCTGGTCGCATGACCGACGAACAAATACCCGAAGGTCTACGCGTTGCCCGTGATTGGGCCGCAGCCAAGCGCGCCGAACGCAACGGCAACCTGGCACCAGTGCCAGACCTGGCCGCGGAGCCACCAGACGATCCGGGACCACCGGACGAGCCAACAACACCAGTCCTGGCCGACAGGGTGCTTACGCGCTCCGCGCTCCGTAGCCTGCCCGACCCGGAGCCGCTGATTGTCAACGTGCTGGACCAGGGCACCACTGCGCTGTTGTACGGAAAGTGGGGCACCGCAAAGACGTTCATCGCGTTGGACTGGTCGTTGTGCGTAGCCACCGGCAAAGCGTGGCAGGAACGACCTACCGAACAGCGCCGCGTGCTGTACGTGGTCGGTGAAGGCGCGTTCGGGTTCAAGGGCCGGATTGACGCTTGGGAAGTGGGTTGGCAAACCGACGTGCTCGACGGCAGCCTGCACATTTTGCCGGTACCCGTGAACCTGACAAACACAGCGCAGGTCAACCAGCTGTGCGCGCTGGTGGACTGGGGCGGCTACAGCCTCGTGGTGCTGGACACGCTGGCGCGGTGCATGGTTGGTGCCGACGAGAACTCGGCGAAGGACTGCGGCATCGTGGTGGACGCGATGACTCGGGTGCTGGCGCGCACGCCTGGGCAGCGCGGGGTGGTGCTGGGTGTCCACCACGCCGGCAAGGATGGCAAGACGCTGCGCGGCTCTTCCGCATTTGAAGCTGCCTCGGACACGGTTTACTTCACGGCCCGCGACGGCGGGGTTATCACACTGGACCGACAGAAGCGCAAGGACGGCCCCGAAACCGACTCTCACCAGCTGGAAATCGACCCCATGCCAGGGACTTCCAGCGCGGTAGTTAGCCGAGCTAGGAGCGTTCCACCCTTGGGTGGAACAACTGCCCGCGCGGAACAGCTGTTTTCCATCTTTGTCCAGAGCTTCAGTGGAACTGGAGCAACCAAGTCCGAACTGCGAGTTGCCGCAGTGGATTCCGGGATAACGGTCGGTACGTTCTACCGCGCACTGTCTGACCTGGTGAAAGCTCGGCGGCTGGTCAACACCGGCAGCGACTCCCGCCCGTTCTACAAGCAGGCCAGCAAATGAGTCGTTCCACTTTTTCCACCTTGTTCCACCCACGGTGGAAAGTTTCCATTCCACCACCCCCCCTTAAGGGGGGGGTGGAACTGGAATGGAAACCGGAACGGGTGGAACACCAACCGATTCCCGCTTTCACGGAAACCGTCAAGCACCAACCCACACAAAAGGAACCCACTATGAGTGAGACAGTTGACCCAGCGCAGCCCGACTTTGACGATCCTGCCGTGCATGCGTGCCGGCGCATCATCGACGCGGCCGAGGACCATCCTCCCGGCTATGAGCTGGCATCCGCTGTGGCGCTGGAAATCTCGGACTTGGATGCGGAGCAACGCGGCGACGTGATTGGCCTGCTGGCGGCAACTGTGTCGAAGCTTTGCAACATGCATGTGCTTCGGCGCGGCGGCCAAGGAGATGTCCAGGTGATGGACCGCGCCACCCATGGGATCGTCAAGGCCGCTCAAAACTACCGCGATTTGGCGACTTTCGACGAGTCATTCCGCATGTGGACCGAGTGCCTGACCCGTCACCAGTTGGCCAAGGTCACGGCGACGCTGGCCGCCCAGCTCGCGTGCTTCTATCAGTCGGACTCGATGAGTGACCGCGGCCGTGAGCTGGTCTCGCTGCTGGAAGCGTGGCTGAGGGCGGGCGACGGCGACTCGCCGGAGCAGGGCAAATGAGCTTGACCGGTTTGGGGTGCCCCACTTCTGAGGACGCGGCCAACTATCGGTTCCGGAGAATTCTGGATGCGGCCGAAGACCGCCCCTCCGACGAAAAGCTGAAATCTGTGGTGCTGCGGGAGATTGCGTCGCTCGATTCGGCGCAGCAAGAGGACGTCATCGCGATGTTGGCGGCGGCCATCGGCCGGTTGTTCGCCCGACAACGTCCGTCACGCGCTGGCCGTAAAGACTTCGAGGTCGTCAACCGCGCGGTCGGGGTCATCCTCGCTGAGGCCCGACAGTGCACCGACCCGGCCGCCCTGGACCGCCTCTTCAAGCAGCTGGGCAACGAGCTGACGAAGCGTCAGTTGCTGCGCGTTGCGCATCAGCTCGCCGTCGAGCTCGTCAAAAACGATCGGACGGCGTGCAAGTGATTGTCGCCGTAAGACAGCCCCCCGGAGACCGGGAAATGAGATTTACCCTGGTCACGCACCGCCGTAAGGGGAATTGGGCCGTGATGTCCGCTGTCGCTGATACTGTGATGTTGCAACCGCGCTCGTGCAGGCCCGACCCGAAAGGGTTGCGCCGCCACCGGAACCGGCCAGGGGGCTGGGGCTGCTGGCAAGCCAATGCCCGCTCGCATTCTGTAGTGCCCGCTCTGCGCGGCTACGCCCGGAGCGGTTCGTTTCACCCTGTTCGGTCACAGTTGGTCGCCGCGCGGCCTGCCCTTTGGTCCGGCGGGCCGCGCGACTCACCACTGACACCCCAAAACTCCAGCCACTGCCCTGGCTTACCTTAAGGAACCCACGATGACGATTGAAAACCTCACCCGCGAGCAGGCGCTGCAACGCGCAGACGAACTCCATGATCAGATGGACGCGCTCAATAGCAAGCATCGCGCTGCCAAAACCGATGCCGCGGAGTTTGATCGGCTGGGGGACGAGTTCGACTTGGTGGCGCGCCACATCCAACATCTGGACCGCGCCGCCGTAATAGCCCGCGCTTCCAGTGGGAGTTTGGCAGATCCACCGCCGGGACAGCTCCGGATCGAGCGCGGTAGCGCGGGTGATTACGACGTCGATCCCCTGCGAGACCCACGCAGCGCCGGGGATCGCCGGTTCCGCAATCCGTGGGATCTCAGCGAGGTTCGCACGTTCCGTGAACCCGGCGTGGTGGCCGGGGAGCTGAGGGCGCGGGCGTTGTCGGCCATCGAGGCGATGCCTGGTGCTTCGGACCGCATCCGGTCGGCGGCCACCAACATCATCGAGAAATTCGACTCGCAGGACAGCCGGCTGGCCCGTCACGTTTTGGTGACCAGTTCGCCGGCCTACATGCGGGCCTGGTCGAAAATGGCCACCAGCAAGCAGGACAGCCTGACGCCGGAGGAGCGGCGGGCGATCGCTGATGTTGACCAGTACCGCGCCATGTCCTTAACGGATAGCGGAGGGGGGTTCCTGGTTCCATTTCAGCTTGACCCCACCGTGATCATTACGTCGGCAGGAAGCCGCAACGACATTCGCCAGGCCGCGCGCCAGGTGGTGGCCACGGGTGACGTGTGGAACGGGGTGTCCAGTGCCGCCGTCCAGTGGAGCTGGGATGCGGAAGCGTCGGAGGTGTCGGATGACAGTCCTCCGTTCGCCCAGCCGTCCATCCCGGTCTATAAAGCGGCTGGGTTCGTACCCATCTCCATCGAGGCCTCGGCTGATGAACAGAACGTGGCCCAGCAGGTCGGTCGGCTGCTGGCGCAGGGGCGTGAGGACCTGGAAGCCGTCGCGCTGATCACCGGCTCCGGTACCGGAATGCCCACGGGCATTGTGACGGCCCTGTCCGGGTCCAGCTCGGTGGTCAACTCCAAGTCCACCGACACGTTCGCCCTGGCCGACGTGTACGCGCTGCACGGCTCGCTGCCGGCGCGCTACCGCAACAACGCCAAGTGGTTGTCCAACAACCTGATTTACAACCTGATCCGCCAGTTCGACACCTACGGCGGTGCAGGTTTGTGGACCACGTTGGGCAACGGGACCCCACCGAACCTGATGGGCTACCCCAACCTGGAAGCGGAAGCCATCGACGGTTCCATCACGGCATCGGCGGAGAACTATTCGCTGATCTTCGGTGACTTCGAAAACTACGTCATCGCAGACCGTTTGGGCATGACGGTGGAGTTCATCCCCCACCTGTTCCACACCGCCAACAACCGGCCGTCCGGTCAGCGCGGGTGGTACGCCTACTACCGGGTTGGTGCCGATAGCGTCAACGACGCCGCGTTCCGCATGTTGGACGTGACGTAATCGGTTTTCTATCAGGCGAAATGGCTTCCGCGCGGGCAGGTGGAACCCCCTTTGGCCCAGCCCGCGCGGACCCCTCAAAGCTCCGTGGCCGGACAGGTTTTCGCGGATAAAGCCTGAGGGCGACGATCCTGTCGGTAACGGTGTCATCTGCGCGCACGTCGCCCATGCCGACGCGGCCGAACAACCCAAATCAATCGGGTAGCAACCGAACGGTCAAGTGCCAACGCACCACGTGGACAACACAATAGCTGAATTAGGGAGTCAACAAGTCAACCGCCGCGCGGCTCGTCATCCTCTTCCGGAGTTAGCGTCGGCCCCTGGGCCAAGGCCGAAGATCTGCACCGCGGCTGACTTTCCTTTCAGAACATGAAATCCCCGCTCGATGAGTTCGGGCGGTCGAGACGTCAGCGCCTCGACGCACTCTTGGGTGAGAAGTATTGCGTCGCCGGTGGTTTTGGTGAGTTGCTCGACGCGGGCTGCCACGTTGACGGTGTCACCGATCAAGGTGAACTCCAGCTTGCCTGCGCCGCCGATGGTGCCGGCGATCACCACCCCGGTGTTGATCCCGATGCCGATGCGAAGGTCCCTGCTAAATCGCTCAGCGACCAGACGCTGAATCAGCACGGCGGCTGTCACCGCAGCGTCGGCGTGATCCGCCTGATCGTTTGGTGCCCCGAAGACAGCCAGCGCACCGTCGCCGAGAAACTTGTTGACATGCCCACCGGCGTCCACGACAGCGGGCACCACGATCTCGAACAAGGCGTTGAGGCGAGCGACGGTGTCCTCGGCGGTGTTCACCTCGGCGAAAGGCGTAAAGTCGCGCACATCGACGAACATCACCGTGACCTCGCGGCGCTCACCGGTGAACACATCATCACCCTGCTCAAGCAGCCGCGCCGCCAACGCCGGATCGACGTAGGTGCCGAACGCCGCCTGAAGTCGCTGCCGCTCAGCCAAACCCGCCTGCATGCGGTTGAACGACGCCGCGAGCGCGCCCAGGTCATCGTCCTGAACAACCGGTAGGCGTTGGCTGTAGTCGCCGGCCGCAACGCGGTCGGCCCCCGCGGCGAGGTCCCGAATGGGTCTCAGCGACGGCGAGACTACGCCGCTGACGGTGATTGGCAACGCCATGCCAAGGGTCAACGCGCCCGCAATTAAGACCGCGAGCACGGGTTGCTCGCTGCCTCGATCCAGCACGACCCCCACCAGCGCGGCCACGATAGAGAACGCAAAAACGCAGCCAACCAATGAGAGGCTTAACCACGTTGCAAAAGTGGGACGAGTACGCGGCAGTGAGTCGCCGATCTCCGTATCCCCGCCGAGAGCGGCCCGCGCCGGTCGTAGTGCTCCTTGCATCGTGGTGTGCAGACCAATGAGCTCCATGCCAATTCCTGCGGCCGCGCCCACAACGCCGTATTGGACGAGCCGCGAGCCGCTCGCACCAGCGACCGCACCGACGACCACGAAGAGCAGCGCGTCGCACACCGGCATGAACCACATCCCGCGAACACGACCTCCCCTCGACCATGTATACGTGGCGTTCATTGCCTGCACCCGATCTATCTGGTGACCGGCAGCCCATCGCTCCACGACACGACTGCTTCCCACCCCTGGGGAGATCACTACAGACGTGAACACGGCCATTGCGACGCCGCTGACAACGGCGGCCTCGACGTAGTGACTCGACTTCTCGAAACCGACCACAGCGAACGACCAAACGAGATGGACCAACCATGCTGACGCAAAGGTGATGCCCCATAGGATCCACGAGTACCTCGCCCCGTACCGATCCCACGCCCACTGCCAGATGCGATCCATGACGCGACACTAAACGTCGGCATCCGAAACAACGTGCGGATGCAGTAGAAAGCATTGGCGGAAACGCGACCCGCTCCTCGGCTTACACTTCCGCAATGTTCTCGGAGACGCGCTACGCGATGAACGGGGACTTGCGCGTCGCCTATCGCGCGTCGCGTGAAGGTCCTCGCGACATCGTGTACGTCCCGAACTGGTTCACCTGTTGCGAACTCTTGCCAGAGCTACCCTCGCTCCGGGAGTGGGTTGAGGCGATGACTTCTCTTGGGCGGCTCATCTTCTTTGATCAGCCGGGAACGGGAGCGTCTGATTCCGTCGCCCCGGGCGCGCTGCCGACGTTGGAGCAATGGGCCGACAGCATCACGGCGGTGCTCGACGAGCTAGGAAGTCCCGAGGCAGTTCTGCTCGCGTCGGTGGGCGCGTTGCCCCCAGCGGCGCTGTTCGCCGCCACCCACCCATCTCGCACTACCGCGCTCGTTGTGTTGGAGGGCTATGCGGATCCCGTGAGTGAAAACACGCACGAGGCCGCTGCAGCCATGACCGCCATGTGGGGAACAGGCGAATTCCAGCACGTGATCAATCCCGACATGCCATGGAACGAGGAGATTCGGGCCGCCTGGGCGCGAGAGGAACGCCTGGCAGCCAATCCGGCGGCTTTCGCGCTCGTACTACCGCTCGTGACCGAAGTCGATGTGCGGGCCGTGCTTCCAGCAGTCCGCGTACCAACCATCGTCATCCAGCATAGAGACGACCCATTTATCCTGCCCGCGAACGGCAAGTACGTCGCCGAGCACATACCTAACGCCAAATATGTTGAGCTGCCAGGCCGCAACCTGTACCACTTCGTCGAACCATGGCGGGAATCCTTCCAGGAGATCGCCGAGTTCCTCACCGGCGAGCAGGCAGAAGTGGCCGACGATCGGGTTCTCGCCACCGTGCTGTTCACCGACATCGTGGACTCGACGCGGCGGGCAGCAGAGATGGGCGACCGTGACTGGCACGCCTTGCTTGATGCGCACGACGCCATCGTGCGGTCCCAACTGAACCGCTTTCGGGGCCGCGAGGTGAACACCTCCGGTGACGGCTTCCTGGCGACGTTCGACGGCCCGCAGCGAGCGATCCGCTGCGCCATGGCAATTCGCGACGCAGTGCAGGTGCTGGGCATCGAAGTGCGTGCCGGGTTGCACACGGGCGAGTGCGAGGTTCGCGGCGATGACATCGGTGGGATCGGCGTGCACATCGGCGCACGAGTGAGCGCCGTGGCTGGACCGAACGACGTGCTCGTTTCAAGCACGCTGCGCGACCTGGTGATCGGATCAGGACTTGAGTTCGAGGAGCGCGGCGCTCATTCACTCAAGGGTGTGCCTGGCGAATGGCGGTTGTTCGCTGTCGCGTAGGTAGGTTTTGCACCCGGCATTAGCGATTGGCTGAATAACGTTTCACGCAGATGTGCGAGTCTTTTATGAACCGCAAAGCAAAGCTATGCAGGCAGTTCACTGGTGCTCTACAGTTCGGCCCTATTTGAAGGGTGGTGGTGCATGGCAACCCCCAGGCGGGCAAGGTAATTCGCTGGGCCGCGCCGGTCAAGGCGCGACAGCCGGCCATTTCGACCATGTCCACCTGACGTTCAAACCCGGCGCTTCCCCCAACGATGCGGCGATCACGGGCGTGCCTCCTGGTGCCGGTGGCACGGGCCTGTCGGGTGGACCGTTCGCGGCCGGTGGTGCGTTAACTGCCGGCGCGGGCAACGTGGCCGGCGGCAGCGGCGCCGGGACGCTATCCGGTCAGGATGGCAAAGACGGCAAGGACGGCGACAAGGGCCTGGTGGCACCATCAACAACACCATCAATATCAACCAGGCCAGCCACCAGCCCATCAACGATGCCATCCACGGGGCCAACGTTCTGGCCCAAGCCATCCACGGGGCCAACGTTCTGGCCCAAAACCAATACGCGAACTCACCCGCAATGGGCCGCTAACTGGGGAACGCATTGGCCAGTTCGTCACCCCTGGGCCGCTACCCGACCGAAACCGAACTGTGTGGTGGCATCGAAGCCCCCCCACGGCCGCGCGCGACCTCGGGTTCTAGTCGCCCCTCGCGGTTTCCTAGCCCGTGCGGATGGGTAGACGCGGTACATCTTTCGCGACTACCAGAGTCGGTAAGTAAACGAAAAATGCCGCATAAGACACTCGCCACGGCGGTTTGCCTGGCAACGCTGGCCGCACCGCTAGCCGCATGCGCCAATACGCCGGAGCCGAAGACTTCGCCGCAACCGACTACTTCGCAGTCCTACGCCCCATCTATCCCCTCCGCCCCACCTGTGACGACGAGTTCACCGGCCGTGTCTGCGCTCACGCCCCCGCCTGGGGCGCAGCACTCGTCGGTCGCCGATGTTTTTGTGCCCCCGGCGCGACCCTGGACACGGACGACTCCACCCCTACGAGTGAGAGATGGGAAATCAAGGCCGACTACCCCGACGTTGTAGCGCAGGAGGAAGCCCTGTTGCCGGTGGGTAAGCCTCTCAACGGTTTTCCCTGGTGTCAAAAAACGAAGATGCCGCCCAATGATCCTCAGGACGAGACGAATTGGATTTGGGGCAGGCGACTCGATGGGGTGATCGTGTCGGTATTTCCGGTAATCACCAACTATTCCACCATCGTTATACGCCGCGCTGGCGACGTCACCCTGTACTGCGGGAACAGCTGATCGCCCACACCAGACCGTGGACGCCCAGCTGGCCGAAAGCAACACTGCCACTGAGGATCACGCGAAGGCCCGCGTTATACAGGGCGTCATCGTGCCCGGTGGCAGCAGCTTGGGTCAACACTTACTGACCGATGGTGTCAGGACACAGATGAATCTGTGCGGCGGACACAATGTTCCCGGACTGCTTTTCAGTGGTGTCCGGCAGAATGCGAAACACCGCAGCGGACTCAGCCGCTGAGGAGGCACCGTCGCGCAGATCCTTACATACCGCGCGGCCTAACTTCAGGGAAGCATCGTCGCCCCCCTTGAAGTTGATGCCGTATTCATGCATGGCGGCGAGGAAGTCACCGTCGGCGTCGGCGTGTGCCGCTGGCGCGGCCACCAAGGCGGCCAGAACGGCGGCGGCGGCATAAAGTCGCTTCATCGGATCTCCCCCCGGACTGGGTTAACAGTCCCCTACCTCGTCGATGACCTTTTTCAACGGGAGCGCGGGCCGCACATCAACGTCATAACCTGGATTATCTGAGGCCCAAGCGATTTTGGAGCAGTAGCCCGGTCCAGTGGGTTGGCCAGCCTTCCATGTATCGAGGCTTGGCTTGCAAGCCGACAGATCAGCGTCGCCAATCTCGAAGGCACTGTCCGCCAGGCGTGGTCTGTGATCCCAGATAATCAGGTCGCTCGAAGTGGGCAAGTCGCAGCCAGGCGACGTCGGCTCCGGACTCCCGGCTGCGCTGGGTGTCACTGTGAACGGCAACACGCCGAACGTGACGACGAGACTTGCCACTGCTGTTGGGTGCATCGGCTCGCGCTCCCTCCCTCGCCGCGGAAGTCTAAAACTCGTTCGAGGTGGGCAAAGCGGAAACCGTAATTTCCCCACGGTGGCCCGATCACGCCACGCCATCTGGGCAAGCTCATCACACGGGCACTGCCAGGCCCCTGGACCACACACACCCTGCGCCACCGATTCGCAACCATGGCCTACCAGGCGTCCAGTGATCTGCGGGCCGTCCAAGAACTGCTGGGCCACACGTCGCCCGTCACCACCGCGATCTATACCAAAGTCGCTGACGAGGCCATGCGCCGAGCGGCGATCGCGGCGGTAGTTCAATAGCGCTGCGGCGCTTGGCCCCCCGTGACCGGCTGCTCTGCTCGTCGCGCCATACGGTCAGCGGCAGCGTTGTCGATGCGCTCGCCGGTCACCGAGTGCACCTCGTGTGTATCGAGATCGATGTCGTCAGCGGGGTTGACCTCGTAGTCCCTCGGGTCCATGTTCACCACTCCAATCGACGAACGCGGTTGCGGCACCACCCCAACCCACCAACCACGGTCTACGTCACAACGCTATAACCGAACGCCGCTGTACGTCACACCCCCAAACCGCAACCCACCCAGCCGACCGAAGCAACCCAGCCAACCCAACACCACAAGCCAACCGGCCAACCGGCCAACCGACCGCCATGCAACCCGCAAGCCACCACGCCCACCCCAACCACGCACACCGCCCAATACCAACACCCACCTACCGCACTGTCCCAAACGAGACACCTAAACCCCCGGGGGCGGGGTCGCCGCGCAAACCGTACGGCCAAAAACACTCCCACCCAGCAGCGTATATCTCCCCGAAACTTGAACTGGACAGAGCCACCCGGCTGCTGATGGCTTGCTGCAGCGTGGTTTCCGTGGCTTGACGTGCCGGGATGTGCCGGTCCCCCTGTGTGTCGGTGGGTTTGGGGAAACTGGACACGTGAGAGCGGCTGAGCGGGAGCGGCGGGACGCCAACGTGGTCGCGCTGTTCCTGGCCGGTGGCACATACAGGTCCATCGCGCGGGTGGTGGGTTTGCGGAGCCCACAGTCTGTGGCCAACATCGTGCAGCGCGCTTTCGCCGGTCCCCAGCTGCGGCGTGGGCTGTTGACGGATGAGGCGTTCGCGATCTGGCAGGAACGCGCCGAACGCCTGTTCCGAGCGCACTGGTCTGCGGCCCTGGACGGGAATCACCGCTCGGCGGAGTTGTGCCGCAAATTGCTTGCCCACATGGCCACGGTGTATGGGCTGGGCCAGGAGGACGTTCCGGACGTGTCGGTGGAGCGGGCCAATGACCGCCGCGAGGCGCTGGCCCACATTGTTGAACCCGTGGAGGACCAACTGGATGCGCTGGCACAGTTGCGCGCGGCCCGCGCCCGAGCCTATGAGTGAAACCCCCGATGCGGCAGCGGTTTTCACTGAAAGAGGGAAACCGAAGCGTTCGGTTTTTACGGTGCTGGGAAAAGCGGCAACGGGGCAACGCGAGCCTAATTCTACTCACCCCCGCCCAGGTTCAGGCAGAACTAGCAGGCATCCAGCAGTTCTTGAAGGGCGTCTGAGTACTCGCTCAGGCCATCGGTGTAGTTCACAAGGTGCCATTCGTCATTCGCGATCCCAGCAAGATCCCACATCCAGCAGAAGAGACCATCTGTCGGGTGTTCGCGCGACGAAGCGAGCGCTTCCCGCGCCCCTGAGATGTCTCCCAAAATGTAGCGGGCAAGGGACAAATTCAGATAGGCCATAGCCAAAAGCGGCTTCGAAGTCGTCGTCTGGATGGCGGTTGTCAGGTAACCGGCCGCCTCTTCAGGCTGCTCCGGAAGAATGCAGAAGCCGAGATTGTTGGTGACCTCTCGGTCATCGGGCCGAATTTCGTACAGCATCTTGAAGATTGACACTGCCTCCGCGCGATCCCCGCGCTCAAGAGCCTCGACCGCCAGCGGCAGGAACTGCCCAACATGCAGCAGACCAGCCGGACCATCCCCGCCCGCGTCGTCGGTGTCCGCGTCCTGTCCCTCAACGTGGCGCGCACCCACCTCTGCGAGCAGCAGAGCCAGTGCTTTGACTTCCACGGAGCGCTCACGCATGTTCGCCGGAGGGCATGGTGAAGCGCACTGGGAGTGGATGTATCGCCACTCCCGCTGTAGCGAGCGCCGGCTCCAGTCATCAAGATATGTTTCGGTGAATCGTTCGACGAGCCAAACAGCGTCGAAATCCCTTGGGGGAAGGCCCTCTGCGTATAACCGTTCAAGCTCCTCGGCGGACACCGTCAACCGGTGTTCGATCAAGTCTTCGATATCAGCGAACAGAACCCACGTGGTTAGATGGGGTCTAATTGTATCCACGGCCCGTTCAAGGCCATCCTCTACATCAGAACCGGTCTCGTCGAAATTTGGTGTTACATCACGGATTAGGTTTATCCAACCGAGTTCGTCTTCCCCTTTGGCAAGCACGTTGTGTATGTGCCACAAGACGGAGGTCGTGATGTGCCTGAAGAGGCCCTGGCGGGTGACGGCGACAGCGTCGATACCACGGTTTCTTAGCTCGTCATAGATTTCGTTGACACGTTCCATGTCAGGCGGATCATTCGGATCAACTGACATATAAGCCAGCTGAAACTGCAACCCCTTGATCAACGAGGTCATACCCCACGAGTTGACGTCACGATCGCGCTCCGTCAGGTAAAACTGCCGCGCGTCAAAGGCGATTCGCCCGACAGCTGGAACGCGGCGCGGACGCGGCCGCCTGGGACCCTGAATAGCCGCAAGGTCACCACCGAGAGTTAATGTGTTCGGCTGTACCGCATGTGACAAATCGTCGCTCAGAATGTCTTTGCATTCCTCGCCGCAGATAGGCGAACCATCCGGCTGTAGTTGATAGAAGGGGCAAGACGGTGTCAGGTTTGGCACATCGCATGCATCGCTGAAGTCCGCTAGTGCGCGGTATAGAAGTTGCTCCTTCCTAATCTCCGGTTCCCGACCGCTCATCTATACGCGTCCTTCCGCGGGACAATCGTCATCACGACCAGGGGGTCAATGCAGTAGATGATTCGGTGAGTTCGACCAAGCCGAAGAGACCGCTTGCCCTCCAGCCTGCCCTTCAACTTCTTGCCGAGCGCGGGTTCGGTCTGTAACCGCTCGATCAGTGCCTCGGCCTTCGCGAGTAACACGTCCGGGAGTTGCTCCAGATCCTTAGTTGCGCGCCTAGTTCGACGGGTCATCCGTTGAGTTCCGCCTCGGCGTCCTCAATCGCATCCATCGCATCATCGTCGCTCAAGATGTTGAGCGTCTCGACCAGCGACTCGTACTCCTCATAAGACAGGATGACCGCGACGGGCTTGCCATGTCGGGTGATGGTGTACTCCGTGGCTGTAGTCACCACTTCGTCGATGATGGCCTTAATGTTGTCTCGCACCTCGGTGAGGGCAATGGAAGCGGATTCGGCAGTACGAAGCTCGTTCGCGTTCATGTCAAGAACTGTACGCATCTCTGTACGTTTTTCTCAAGTCATTTCGGTAAAAAAGTGTACGGAATCACGTACGTTTACGGAGTTGCAACACAGCACGAACTGACTCCGAAAGCCCTGAACAGGACGGATAGTACGGTTTCCGCAGTTCGGAGAGGTAGGGGAGGTCTGCTATTTAGCTAGTCTTGTGGTCGCGTGGAGCCTGGCCGACCTGGCCGGCCGCACGTCACCGGGGACCGACGAGGTCGCCGCCGCGCTCAGCTTCCGTCAGCCGGGGGCCCGGCGATGAGCGCCGTGGCGCCGGCGCTCGACCACCCCGAACTGCTTGCGTGGGCTTACCTGTCCCGGGTGGCCGAGCCGCCCTGCGCCGAACTCGCCGCGTTCGTTCAGCACGTCGGCCCGGTGGAGGCCGCGGAGCGGGTCCGGCGCGGACTGGTCGACGACAACCTGGCCCGGCACACCCAGGCCCGGCGCGAGATTGACTGCGCTGCCGCCGATCTCGAGATGCTCGCCCGGCGTGGTGGACGGTTGATCACACCGGACCACGACGAGTGGCCGCTGCTGGCGTTCGCCGCGTTCCGCGGTGCCGCGAAACGCCCCGGCGGGAGTGCGCCGATGGCTTCGCCGATGGTGCTGTGGGCCCACGGCCCGGCCAGGCTCGACGAGGTCGCCCGCCGGGCGGCCGCCGTGGTCGGGACGCGCGCGTCGACCACGTACGGCGAACACATCGCCGGCGACCTGTCGGCCGGGCTGGCGCAGCGCGACATCGCGGTCGTCTCCGGCGGCGCCTACGGCATCGACGGCGCGGCCCACCGCGCCGCGCTGGACTGCGACGGCATCACCGTGGCCGTTCTGGCCGGCGGCCTCGACGTCCCCTACCCGAGCGGTCACACGGCGCTGCTGCACCGGATCGGCCGGAACGGGTTGCTCTTCACCGAATACGCGCCCGAGGTCCGGCTTAAGCGCAGCTCAAATGGCATTTTGCGGTCCTCGTATCACCTCCAGCTCATCGTTTATTCATCGGAAATGGCTGGGCCAGAGACAGCCCGGTCCAACAGGTCAGCGACCTCCTGGTGGAGCTGCCCGCGACGCATGTAGTTGTCCTGGGTCATCGATGGCCGCGCATGCCCCAACTGGTCGGCACCAACGCGAGCCGACAGCCCTTCGTCGTCGATCAATGTGGCAACCGTCTTGCGGAAGCTGTGGCTGGTCACGTCAGGCAACCCCAGCGCTTCGCGGGCGGCGCGCCACGACGCCCCGAATTTGTCGGGATCCCACAGACCGCCGAGAGCGTTCGGGAAGATCACATCGACCTGGCCGGAGACGAACCGGCCGCGCCGGGCGTCAAGCACGTTGGCGGCGAATAGCGGCAACTTGATGGTGCGCCGCGAGTCCGCCGTTTTGGTGTCGTCAACTCGCTGCACCCCCCTCCCCGCGGCTCGGATCGTCTTCCCGGTGACGGCAAGTGTCCGGGCATCCGGGTCGTAATCGGACCACCGCAGGCCCAGCAGCTCGCTGCGCCGCAGCCCAGTGGCCGCCAGCACGACGATCGGGTCGGCGAGATCGCGGCGCCGGCAGTCCTCCGACGCCATCACCTTGCTCACCAGATCGCCCAGCTCGGCGGCCGTTGACAGCGCCGGGGCGCCTTTGCGTCGCCGCGTCGACCGGATCTCGATGTCAGTCACAGGGTTGCGGTCGATCAGGTCGGCGAGGACTGCGAGCCGCCAGCCGCCACGCAGCACAGTGCGGGCCTGCCTGGCCATGTCGTCGCCGTGATACTGCTGCACGCTCTTGACCGCGGCGTGCATCCGTGAGGCCGGGGCGGCGTCACCTACCCGGACGCCGGCCACGTATTTGCGCAGCGTCTTCGCGGCCCGGCGGTACACGTCGATCGTTTTCAGCGCCCGTCCGTCCCGCTCGAGTTCGTCGATGTGCGCGTCGACAAGCGCCATGATCAGCGTTTGGGCAGACACGCCGCCCGCGGCGGCCGGCGGTTGGCGCACTGTCAGCGACTCCCGCAGCGCGTCCTCGGCACCCTTGCCGTACTTGTCCGCGTCCGGGCCGCGGCGCTGCACGACCCGTGTAACCCCGTCCGTGTCGCGAAAGCGGCAGCGGGCGATCCACAGCCCAGGTGCCAGCTGTGTCCGTGTGATACGGCCGTGCTGACCGATCCGCAGCGCCGGCCTACCCGCCATCAAGCACCGCCCGCAGCTCGGCCTGCAGCTGGCGGGTGACGCGGCCCCGCTTCTGCGGGCTGGCGTCACCCGCGACCCTTGCGTCGCGCTCATCCGACACGGTGCGACCCCACAGGTATGCGGCGGCATATTCGACGACGAACGGTTCGACGCCGAGCGCTTTCGCCATCCGCCGTTCGGCCTCACCGGATCTACGGTGCACGTCGCGCAGCACACCCGCCGGGGCGTTGGCGATGTCGGGGTTGATGGCCCGCACCGCATCGATCTGGTCGTAGTGCGCTGCGAATGTGAACCGCATCTGGTCTTGGCCGGTCGACGTGTCGTTCACTCTGACCTCTACGGGATCGCCATTCAGGAACCGCGCTAGCGCCTTCCCGGAAAGAGTGAGTTCGTTTGTGAGGGAGATGAATCCATCGGAGCGTGTCAGGTCCGCTAGGGCGACTGATTCCCCGCGTATGTCACCCAGCGCGGCCGCGAGCGCAATCAGAGTGGGGAGAGTGGGGGAGACGCGGCCGGCTTCGAGGTCTGAGATACGGCCGGTGCCCCAGTTCAGCCCCCAGCGTCGTGTCGCTGTGGCCAGCTCGTCGGCGGTCACTGAACCGCGAAGGAGTCGCGCGTTCCGCGCAACTACCTGCGGCAACGCTTCCGCGTCTTGTCCACCGAACACACTAGGGACAGTACTCGTATTCACAAGGTTTGACAATCCCGCGCGGAGTGGGCATCCTTAAAGTACAAGCCTTGTGATTTCAAGGTTGTGATCTACCAGGAGAAAATAATGACCACCCCCGCCCCCGCCCTCAATCTCGACCTGCCCGAAATCGCGACACCAGCACAGGTCTCCGCTGTCGTCGGCAAATCCCAGCCCGCCCTCGCGCAAGACCGCAACCGCGGTCGCGGAATCCCCTACATCCGGCTCGGATTCCGCATCCGCTACCTACGCACCGACGTCGAAAACTACATCCTGGGGAATCGCGTCCCCACTGATGCGCCCATCGGAGGGGCCGCCTAACACCGTAGACCACAACGTAATTCACTCACCAGCTCCGCGGGGCCAACAGGCCAAATAATTGACGGGCCGCGAGCACCACCCGAAGGAGCTGCGCCATGGAGGCGCCCACAAAAGAAGAAGGCCCCGGCCAGAACCGGGGCACCTCAACATCAGTTAGTAAATCCATTCTAGCACAATGCGATTCCACGACATTCGACAAGTGGGGTATAGATTGGCGCCGAAGAGTGCAACGCGCCATGACTGACGAACACTACTTCGACATGTGCCCGAGGGGCGTCCAGGAAGCCGCGTTGCGGGCCATGGGGCGAGGCGGTGACTCCGCATGAGCGCCATCAACGCTACCGCCGACCTGGCGGGAGCAGCAACGGCTTACGCCCTCGATGGAAAGCCCGTGTTCCCGGTGAAACCCCGCGACAAAGCGCCAGCTACCGGACGCGGTTTTCACGACGCATCGGCTCTATACACGCAAGTCGATAAATGGTGGGGTCAGAACCCGCAATGCAACATCGGCATGCCAATACCGGCGGGCCACGTCTGCGTCGACGTCGACCGCAACCACGACGGGCTCACCAAATGGGCCCAATTGGTAGCCGAGCACGGCGGCCTACCCAGCACTTGGGAAGCCGACACCGGCGGCGGCGGCAAGCACTACGTGTTCCGCACGACGGTGAAAGAGTTCGAAGGCAGGATCTGCCCCGGCGTCGATATACGAGCTGGCGGTAGGCATTACATCGTCGTCCCGCCCAGCATCCACAAGAGCGGCAACCAGTACCGTTGGGTCACCCCGCCGAGCGAGCCCGCCGCGCAAGCACCAGCATGGCTGGAACAGTTCATCACCAAGGGCAGGCAGCGCGAAAAAGTACCGGCTGCAGTGCAACCCGCCACCGACCAACGCGAATCCGCAGCCGACCAGTACAGCGCCACAGCCAAATGGGCGGCAATCCTGCCGCCGCACGGATGGGTGGTCGTTCACGGCGACGGCGACGAACACGGCTCTCGCTGGCGCCGCCCAGGCGCCGATTCCGAATCGTCCGCGTCGATCCTGCATGACCAATCGGCCACACCGCTGCTGCACGTGTTCTCCACCAGCGCAGAACCGTTCGACGCTGATAAAACGTACACCCGGTTCGCCGCCCACGCTCTGCTCAACCACGGAGGCGACATGAGTGCAGCAGCCAAAGCACTCACGCCGCCGACCGACTACGGCCGCACCGACTTCGGATACGGGCCGGCTCTGAACGAGACCGCCACGGGCGTTGGCGCCGACACAGACCAGGTGGGTGTGACGTGGCAACCGATCGACCTCGGACCCTACCTACGGGGCGAAATCACCCCACCACAACCCACGCTCGGCGTCGCACGCGACGACGGGCAACGCTGCCTCTACCGCGGCCGCGAACACGCCGTCATCGGCGAAACGGAGTCCGGTAAATCGTGGTTCTGTCTGCTGTGCGCGGCTGCCGAAATGCGAGCCGGTAACCGTGTCGTCTACATCCACTTCGAAGAGGCTGACCCCAGCTCCACAGTGGAACGCCTCAAATTCCTCGGCCTGAGTGACGACACCATAAGCGCTCAGCTGGTGTTCATCGGCCCCGCCGAACAGGTCCGCCGTGAATGGCTCCTCGCACTAATGGAACCTCCGCCGACGCTGGTTGTCCTCGACGGGGTTAACGAAGCGATGGCGTTGCACGGCGCAGAGATCAAAGCCGCCGAGGGTGCCTCAGAGTTTCGACGCCGGCTCGTGACACCGTTCCTCCGAGCCGGGGCCGCTGTGCTGTCCTGTGACCACCTGCCGATGGGAACAGACCACACCCGCCGCGACGCCTACGGCACGGTCCACAAGGGCAACGCGATCGACGGAGCACGGTTCGTCCTCGTGAACAAGGAACCCTTCGGTCGCGGCATGCGCGGCATGTCACATGTCTACCTGACGAAGGATCGCCCCGGCGCGCTGCGGATCCATGGGCGGCAGACCGGGGTGCCCGGCAAGTCGTACTTCGGTGCGCTGGCCATCGATGCCACCGGGAGCAGCCCCGAGCTCTGGGGCTTCTACCCCCCGCGGGACACAGACCGAGAGGGCGGGATCGAGGGCGGCGATCCCGTAGCCGAAGCGGTCGTTGGCGACCTCGCGAAGGCGGGCGGCTCAGTGGACTCGTTCAACAAGCTGTGCGCGATGATGCGGACCAACGGGATGGGCTACCAGCGGACCCGCATCCGCGACGCTGTGGACGATCTCGTTGTCGCGGCCCGGCTGCTTGAGGTGCCGGGTGCACGAGGAGCAGTTGGGTACCGGCTGCCCGATGCGACTGGTTCCGCGGGCTGCTCTGACGAGGCGGCCGCATGAAAACTCATCCGGGTAGCAGCGATGGGGTACGTGACTGGTTCCCGCGACCGGTATCCCTAAGTAGAGAACCAGTCAGAAAACGGTCGCACAGTAAAAAACACTGTGCACCACCGCGTTCTTTTTCACCGGTTCCGGAACCAGTGGGAACCAGTCGGAACCAGTGGGTTTTTTGCCAACCGGAATCACCAGATTCGGCCGATGAAGCGGCGACAGCCGACCCCCTCGTCCCGCAACGTCGGCGCTGGCGCCGTCCGTCGCGGACAACAGCGATATTGACCCTTCGGGGTCGGCGCTATCAGTTCGACCATGTAATCGAGGCCAACGAAGGGAACGGCCGCCGTCTACTACTGTGCCTCGCTGGCGACGAGGCCGCCGCGGTCATTGAGTTCTACCCGTTGACGAAACAGCGTCGCCGCGGCGGTGACCGATGAACGGCCCGGAGCTGGCCGCGCTGATGGGCGCGTGGGTCGCTGTGCCGCGGATGCCCGATGCCGCCTGCCGCGCAGAGACATGGATGGCAGACCTTGACGTCAGCTCAAGCGCCGGGGAGCAGATTGACGCCGGAATCGAAACCTGCCTCGGCTGCCGCGAGTTGCAGCGCTGCAGCGACTGGTTGGATTCGCTGCCAGCGGATCATTACCCGCGCGGCGTTGTGGCCGCCCGTCTAGTCGACCCCGCTGCGTATCAGACAGCCCGGGCGGCGATGGTGGCCGTGCTGAAACCGCACCCACCGAAGGTAGCGCCACGTCCGCGTGGTCCGCGAAGGCCGGCGCGGCGGCTGCTCGCTGCCGTGGAGGCCGCCAGTGATGGATTGACGCCGCGGGAAGCGGCTGTGGCGCTGCACAGCCCGGATGTGACCACGACGCAGATCGAGCTAGCTCGTCAGGGGCTACAGCGGCTGGTTCTCCGTGGCTGCGCCGGACGGGTTGACTCGCAACGAATTCACTGCTCCGAGTCCATGGTGGCCGGTGAACTCTTCGATGACAATGCGCTGACGCCGGCCCGTCCGGCAGGCGCGGCCGGGCGCGCCGCGGAAGCATGGCCTAGACACCGAGCCAAGAACAGGCAACGTCGGCGGCGCAACGCCCGGAAAGCACGCAAAGGCAACAACACTCGAGGGACGAAACAGTGACCGCGAACGTCATTGACTGGGACGCGCGGATACGCGCTCGCCTAATGGCAGATGGCGCCGTGAGAGTGCCGCCGAGGATTGCTCAGATGCTTGACCAGCGGGTCCAGATGTTAGCGGAGCAACGGAAGATGTTGCGGGACAGTGACGCAGAGGCTTACGAGGTGTTGTGTGCCCTATATCTTTCGCGTCTTGGCCACGAGCAGAATGTGTTTCCATCTCCCCGAATATCCGGTAGCGGACAGGGTTTGGACGCGAGCGCCACCCAGCAGACAGACTCAGAACAGTTGACCACACCACAGGCAGCGAAACGCCTCGGCGTCTCAGACCGAACAGTGAGACGTTGGTGCGAATCCAAACGCCTACCCGCCAGATGGCACGGCGGACGGTGGCACATCAACGAGCATGACCTACGCGTCGCCCAAGCGGCGACCGCAGCCTGACCGGAAGGGAACCCACAATGGCCGAGATCGCCGACACAAAAATGGCAATGTCAAAGATCCGTAGCAGCTTCGCCCAAAAATGCGAATCGATCCGCGCCGATTCGCGCTTCACAGAAGCCGGGCGACGCCAAGAACTCGCCAAAACCTTGCTCGCGCACCGCAAGCAGGCAGCCGCGTTGCGTAATGGCACCACGCTCGACAACGACGCGACCCGCGCGAAGATGATGACCAAGGTGTTCGGGCTGCCGGCTGGCTCCGATGCCGGATCGATCCTCGCCTGGCGCGACGGGGTAGACCGTGCATCGCAGCTACGGAGCGGAAAAGACCTGCAGGACATGTGTGACCGTGCGACCCGAATGGGGGACCATTTGCTTGCGCGCGCCGCCGCGGCCCGGGCCTTCGAACTTGGGATCCGCGACGTCGCGAAGGACTACGCGGAGGCCGCCGGCCTGGACAACGAGTTCGACGATTTGGTGGCGACACCCACGTCGAACATGGCCAGCGCGGCCCTGTTCTCGGTCCCGACCCCGACCGAGTTGCGCGCCGTCGTGGGAGGCGTGTCTGACGACATGCTGCAGCGCGTCGCCGACGGCGACTCGTGAACGATGCAGCCCGGGAGGCGCGGCGCGACGCGAAAGCCGTTGCCGCCGAAGCATTGCGTGGCGTCCGCAAGTCCACAGCGCTTCCGCGCCGGCTGGGATTCCTGACCGGCGCCTCTGTGCCCGTCGAGGGCCGCATTGCACCGCGGAAGCCGTGGGAGGACGTGGGGTGAGAGCCCCAAAGACTGTGCGGATCAGGCGCCGGCCCGGTGTTGTCATGGCCCGCCAGGGCCGCGGCTGCCTACCCGTACGGCCCGCCGGTGGCCGCGTTGTTTACTTCGCGAGCAGCGCGGCACCGGCGGCAACCAACACTTGAGGAGTAAAAGTGAAGACGCTAACCATTCACCGACCCGCCGCACCCGAACCTGCCGACTTATGTTGGGGCGTTGAGGGAGAGATAGCGCTCCCCACGCAGCCTTGCGCAGGGACCAACCCAGACTGCGGCTGCGACCGATCCCTCATCGGCCTTAACTCTCATGCCGCCAGCACCACGGTGCGGGTCACCGAGTCGGAGCTGACGTTCGAAGACCTGGTGACCGCTGTCGCCGGCTACTACGAGAACGCCTGGGGTGCAACGCCACACGAAGCCGCAGACCTCGCCGCCGCAGTCGTCGGCGAAGCAACCGACGTCGCCACATACCACCGAGCCGGCACAGTGCTACGCCCGTGGTTCGACGACGCCGCACAGGAATGGCGCTACCGCATCGCCAGCGGTGTCTTATGAGCACCTCACGTCGATCAGGGTGGCAACGCCAAGGCAAACCGACAGCCTCGAGCCAGGTCGCCCGCACCTACCAGTGGCAGCGCACCCGGAGGCGGATCCTTCGGCGGGACGATGGGGAATGTCAGATCCGGGGGCCGCGATGCCTGGTCGACGCCACCGAGGTCGACAAGATCACGCCGATCTCGCTGGGCGGATGCGACACCGACGAGGACAACTTGCGCGCAGTCTGTGTTCCGTGCCATCGCAGCAAGACAGCTCGAGAGGCCGCTGCCGCTGGCGTGGCGGCACGGGCACGTCGTAGTGGGAAGCGTCCACCCCGGACGCACCCATCCGACGTCCTACTAGGGGATGCGTAGCATGGCTATAGAGTTTGCTATACGTAGGACCATCGCACCGTTGATACATAAATATGCACTTCGGTGGAGGAGCGAGCAACGCCTCGACCTGCATATACCTGGGGGGAGTCCCCCTGAGCTGCGGTTACAGCTGACCGGCCGACATAGCGCGAAGCAAAATGTCGGGTTCCACGAGTCCACATGGACGCATAATATGCATGTCACTTGTTTGCTGGCCGTTGACCTGCGGAGATGCCCGCCAGCGTGTGCGTCAAGGCCCCCAGTTAATTGCCGTTATCTCGGCCAAAAACTGGGCCATATCGGAAGGAAACACGGACAAAGATGAGCACCACACAACGGGGCAGACCACCGTCCACGGAAACCAGGATCCGCCGACAGTACGACGAGTTGCTCGAGGATATCGGCGGGGGACGCATCGACTTCAGCCCCGACGAACTCGAAATGATCGAAGCGGCGGTGCGTCTCGGGAAACGCATTGACATGCTCGGTGTCGCGTTGGCCGCCGAGGCTGGCAAGGAGAAGCCGGATCCGAAAGTGCTGGTACGCATCAGCGCCGAGATGCGTGCCAGCGAGAAGGAGTCCATGTTGACCGCTGGTCGTGTGCGGCGCGGCCTGGAGAAGGCGATCGCGGCGGATAAGCCTGCGGACGTCCGTTTACGTGTCGCCGGACATAGCGGTGGGAGACGCTGATGGGGCGCCTACGTGTGCCGGCAAGCCAGCCGGTGTCGGATTACGACGACTCGGGTGACTGGTTCCGCGGCTTGATGTGCCTCGAGTACGCAAAAAAGACTGGCGTGGTGGATGATTCGTGCGCCGAGGTGGCGAACTACCTGGACGCCTGGGAGGCCGCGAACGGCGGCCCGCCGAGGCGGCTGGACGGGGCGCGCATGTCGTCGTGGCCGGCGTTCTGCGGCGGCCGTGAACGGTTCTCCTGGCCGGGTGGGTCTGGTGAGCGGAAGCTGTCCGCGGTCGCGGTCCGTGAGGGCTGGTACGCCCCGATCGATTGCCTGGACCTGTGATGCTGCGCGGGTTGTGGCGCCTGCGGTGGTGGTCGCTGCGATGCCGCGTGGCCGAACTCGAGCAGCGGGTCGAGGCGTTGGAGGCTGGCTAACCTTACTTGATCCGGTCACGCTGGGCGTGAACCGATTTCACCACCTCGTGGGAAATCTGGCGAACCATGTAGGGAACCGGGTTCGTCATGGGCATCGGATCGGTCCAGCCCTCCTGGGCTCTCGGCGTGGGATTTCGGGAGGCAGCTCCGCTGCTGCGGCGCTCGGCCGCGCCTGGCCCGACCGGAATCATCGGGCCTGTGAGCGCCCGCCCCTCGGGTCCCTCGCTGTACGTCCATCCCATCGAATTGAAGTTTGCGATCTTGTTGTACGAGTCCAGGATCTCGGGGTCGATGTGGGCGCCGCCCTCTTTGTTCACCAGGGCCAGCACGAAGTCCTTACGCGAAAAGAGCTTCCCATCAGCGTCTTTCACTACCGGATCCGTCCACCACATCTCGAGATACAACCGAGATCCCCGAGGCAGGACGATCGTTGTCCGCATCGGGGCCGGCCGGAAGTTGTCCAGGGGTGCACGGTAATGCGGCTCCGCCTCACCGTCTTTGATGGTTATCCCTTGTTGGATCAGTCCGAACGTGGGCATCCAATTCCGGGGGTCTGGTCGACCGGCAGTAGCTACCCAGGTCAGGGTGTTCTCAAGTCCGAGCTGGTTGATGAGCGCATGCGACCCCCGGGGGTTCTTCTCGGCGGTGTGGTGGAACAGGACCCGCAGGGTGACGGCGAGTCGCTTGGACTCGCTCAGGTGGCCTTGGTCGAACAACTCATTCGACCGTTCCAGGAACTCGATCTGTTCCTCGAAGGCTTCGAGGAGTTGCTCACGTGTACGCGGTGGCATGGGTGGGACGCTACGCGCGAGGTATGACACAGCCCGCCGCCCGCGGGTGGGGATACTTCGGCGTGGCATGCGCGGCACCAGTGCTGGCTGCGGCGTCTTTGGTGGGTCGTCTACGCCGGTAGTAAAACTTGTCGTACCGTTGGGGTATACACAATGCGAAGCAGGGTTACCCACAGATTATCCGCAACGTTATCCACAGAAAGGGGCGAAGGTCATGGCGGACATCTACTCGGCGACGACGATCGCCAAGTGGTTCGTTGATTGGGCAAACTCCGACGACGCCGAGCTAAGCAACCTGAAACTGCAGAAGCTGCTTTACTACGCTCAAGGGCATTACCTTGCAGCTAACGATCGTCCGTTGTTCCGCGACGACATCCAGGCGTGGTCTCACGGCCCGGTCGTTCCCGACGTCTACCACGCTTTCAAAGGGTTTGGCGCTGGTCCGATTAGCTTGCCGGATGATGATCCGTTCGAGTGGGACGATGTCGATTCGGCGACAAGCCAATTCCTCGCGAAGGTGTGGAACACCTACGGAAGTGTCGCCGCGTGGAAACTGCGGAACATGACGCATGCAGAGGCCCCGTGGATGGAGCACTTCGCCCAGGCCGAACGGCACGTGGTTATCCCGAAAGAAGAGATCAGGGCTTACTTTCAATTCAGGGCCGGCTAGCCAAAGGTGCCAGACCGGAAGAGTCGACAGAAGGCGTCGAAGCCAGCGCTGTCGTCCGATGACCTATCGTCGCCGCCCCTGGTGCGGCGCGATTATCAAGAATCGACACCTGTGTTCTGTCTGCACCACCTACACAACGGATACGACGTAAAAGCACTGGAAGACAAGGACGCTCAAGCCCAGCTAGCGCTCGCCATGCACAAATGCGCACAGTTGCAATGGAAACAGATTCACCAGACCGGGCGCAAAGCCTCCGGCACCGAAATGATACCGGCGGACCAGATCAAAGCCCCCATACCGCCCAAGTTCGCCGACCAGGACAAGTTCATGGCGTTTCGGTACAACGGGAAACTTCCCATGGTTGGGGTCCGCATCAACGATGTCTTCCACGTCTTGTGGGTCGAACGGCAGTTCGGCGACGTGTACGACCACGGCGCCTAGCCAAACGCCTGCGTTAGCAGTCGCCTACCTCTTCGATGACCTTCTTTAATGGCGGGGCCGGGCGAGCGTCGGTGTCATAGCCCGGATTGTCTGAGGCCCAGGCGATCTCGGAACAGTAGCCCGGCCCGGTGGGCTCGCCCGTCGGCCAAGTGTCAACGGTGGGCTTGCACTGCGAGAGGTCCGCGTCACCGACCTCGAAGGCGCTGTCTAGGAGGCGCGGCCGGCGTTCCCAAACAATCAGGTCACGGGTTGTAGGCATATCGCAAGGACCCGCCGCGGGAACGGGTTTCACACCGGGCGTCGCGCTGGCCACGCTGGATGCTGGTGATAGGAACGGCAATACGGATATCACGAACAGGCAAGTTGATGCGGTTGCTGCCCGGACCACTGCGGTCGCCCTCGATGGCATAACCGTTAGTACCCGCCGCCGCACGCACATGGCAGCACCCCCGCCATCGTCTGGGTGTCGTGCACTTCGTGAGGTGGTCAATTACGTTGCTTCCCTTTGGTGCTGGTGTCATTGGTCAGTGGAATAGGCTCACGATGAAGCCGACAAGCATGCAGCCGCCGACCAGTGCGCCGATGACGACCAGGGTCGCCTGGTTCTCCGACATCCGGCCGAGCCAGTTCGCGGTCGGCGAGGCGGGCATCCCGTTTGTGCGTTGCACGTGGCCGGCCGCGTCGACGCTGACAGTGGTGCGCTTCTCGCCGCCGGTGGCCGCCATGACGATCCACACCGGAAGCCAGAAACCGCACAAGAGCACGGTTACCAGCAGATGCAGAACGTGGTTGACTGGCTTGCCCATAGACACGATCGCGGACGTCGGCGTGCGCGCCTCGATGCGGCCACCGCGCGCCACCACCGCCATCAGCTCCTGGTCGAGCGCGGCTGCGCGCTGCGAGTCGGACAGCATTACGTCACCTCCGGTAGGCCATGGAAAGCGGCCCAAGATAACAATCCGGACCTGTAGCGCGGGCGGGAATCCTTTGTCCTCATATAAAGGTCACAGGAACAGCGCCCCACCGAGGTTGCCGTGATGCGGGCGAACCGCTGTCGAACGTCCCGGCCTAACGGCGGTCGCGCTAGCGTTGGCCGAAATCCTCGACGACAAGAGACATGTAGCGACTCAGGCCGCTGCGGCACGCCAGTTCATCGCGATACTAGGCACGCTCTCGAAGCGAACGCAGCGTCGCGGGAAGCTGGCCGTGGTCAAGTCGATGACCACGAGTTCTCCCTCGGCTTAGGTTGTTTAGTACAGGTAGACCACTGCGTCATTTGCCCCCGTGCAGGTAACCACATGGGACCCGATGCAAGTCATCACATAGCTCTGGCTAGTGACAGGACTCATGACATTCAGGGTTATTGGTGCACCTCGTGGATCTTGCCGAAGGTACTGTGCGCGCACCGCTTCAGCGAATGGGCAACTGGTTATCTCCGTTCCAGCCGCCGAATTGCTTAGCGGGATGTTCACGGCATTGGATGAGCAGTGCGTAGCATTCGGCGGGAGTGTTTCGGCAGCCGAGACCGGCGCGGGAGACTCAAGCCGGGGCTGCGGATAAGTAACCGTCGACGTTGAGGGTCGCTCCGTTACGGTCTGAGTGGCGGTCGCGGTTACTTGTTGGCTGCCACCATTGTCGATCATGAACGGGCGATAGGCATTAATGATCGCGATCACGAAGATTATCGCCGACGCAACGATCGCAGCCCACCGCCAAGCACCTGACCAAGCCGCTTGCGAAGGATGACGGTAGTCATGACTCGCAGCCGTACCGACTTGTACGGCCACAATTGCCGCTGTCACGGTTAGTACCGCCGAGCAAATGACAACTAGCCAGAGACCCCACCCCACTTGCGCGACGCCGGGTACTCCGAATACCACTTTCGAAAAGGATGTGACCGTGGCGATGTTGACCAAAGCGATGGCTAGACATCCGACGCCGGCCACGAGGACCGCCCATGCGATTGGCACCGCCCACCGAAGACTGAAGCTTGTTCTGCCCCAATTGATTTGGACGAACAAGGCGACGGCTGCGATCGCGCCAAGGATGAGGGTAACAAGCCCCCAATCCCCGCGAAAATCCATACCACCAAGGCTGAGTGGCCCGAGAGATGCCCACGTGCCGATGCTGCCGACAACTATCCCCACGCCCGCAACAATCGCCGCGATCAAGTTCGGGAGATAGAAAGGTGCGGTGCTCAGCGGCCCCGGCAGTGGGTAGTCCAGTGGTGCGCCAGCATCCGCCGGCGGCCATGGTGTCGCGCCTGGCTGGCGGATAAAGTCCGTATTCTCTTGATCGTTTCCCATTGCTGCCATACCGACCCCCGACTTGCCTGCGTTTGGTGACGTTGCCCGATTCGTCGATGGGAGCCTATGCGGTTATGCAATTATCCGCATCGAAAATAGTGAAAATCTCTGTGGCGTCTCGTATTTCGTCGTAAATATCCCCCGCCGCTGTTACGCGACTGCTCCTCAGCGTGACAGTCAACGGTAGGGCGGCAAGCCCACGTCGTCGAGCGCCCACCAGCGCTTTGCGAGTTCGATGCGGCTGCTGTTGTTAACGATGTCGCTCAGGCTGCGGATATGCGGGTAGTCGAGGTAGTGCAAACCGCCTTCACCAGTTTCTAAGACTGTGGAATACCAAGAGCCGTCGCCGACATGGATGGCGGCATCCCACTCCTGTGAGCCCTTAAGGGTGAAACGCACGACCGCGTGCTCCGCCTCCAAGATCGCGGACGCTGCAGCCCACTTAGTGGCAACCGAAAACGTGTTGGTTCGTGCGATCAGATCTGCCCAGTATTCGATCTTATTGACTGGATTCCATCCAAACCTGTTAATGGGCGCGCTGTCATCGGCGCGCTCGACTCGCGCTGTCGTCCGGAAACGTTTATCACCGAGACTGACTGCGACATAGTCATAGTTGACACCCGAACGGAAACGGATGATCGTTCCGCGCGGAAGCTCAGGCATCGCGGTTGTAACCGACGGGGAATGAACCGCCTTGCGATGCCGGACGCCGACGGGCGGCCAGAGCGCCAGGATGTTTTTCTTCACGTTCAACTCCGTAGGTGATGTCTCATGTGGTGACGGCGTCCGATTCGTCGATGGGAAGCGTAGACACTTCCGCGCTTACTCACATCGGGAATTGTAAAAACTCTGGAGCCGGCCTTGTACGCTTCCAAATGTGCAACGGATTCTCGACATTGACTTGGACTTCTTTGTAACTCCACCTGTCTTCAGTCCGTCCAGTCAGTCGCGGGCCAGCGCTGATGACTACTCGGTGTGGCCAGCTGATCGGGCGATGAAATTTCTTCGTGAACAGTGTGGGCTCGTCAAACGGCTACCCGGAGTCGTCACCGAGAACCACGGCGATTTGTTCGCCCGGTGGCGCGATGCTATAGATGGCTCAGTACTTGAGCCGCCTTTTCACGTGACGCATCTAGATGCCCACGCAGACTTGGGGCAAGGCGACGGCGGCTACGTGTACTTGTTGACATCACTGCTTTTTGAGCCGCCCGAGAATCGCGCGCACCCAAAAGTTGACGGTCAACGCGGGCTCACCGACGGTAACTGGCTATTGTTCGCAATCGGCTGCAGGTGGGTCGCCGACCTCATCTATGTGTACGGCGAGGGTGGGGGCAGTGACGAACCAAATCACGTGATGCAAGGCTTCACCCAGGGCGCCGACCGCATCCAGCTCGCGGCTATGGGCAAACAAGAGCTGAACAAGGTGGTTCCATACCTCAAAAGCCCACCCAGAATCGACCACCTAGAGCCTGAGGTTTCGTATCGGTCGTGTGCCGCAGGTGATTTCGAGGCGGAGGCGCCCTACGACTTCGTGTGCCTTACTCGGTCGCCGCCGTACACTCCACGGACGGCTGATCCCCTGTACGAGCAAATTATCGACGCTTTCATTGAGCCGATTCGCGTTGCTGATAGTTGAGTGCAATTGCCCGTCGAACGTCGACGGTCCGTTCGTTGCGTTCATCCAGCAGCGCATCAGCCACAGCTATCGACGGCAGCGGCCCACCCCGCTCCCGAGCCGCATCGCGAAGAGCCGCCACCAATATCAGCTCGGAATCGATGGTCGCGATGTCACGCATGCGCGGAGCCTAGGTCTGGTCAGGTGGGGTTTCACTTCACCCTGCGAACGTTCGCGGACTGCACATCTCGGATGTTGTGCCGAATGGCTACCTAACTCGCTTTAAATGCCAGGGTGATTGCCACTGCGACTCCAGGCGAAGAGGCCGACTCCCGAAGAACAACGCCGGCAGGCTCAAGATTTCGTGGCACCTCGAACCGCAGAATGAGATTTGCATTCAGTCCTGGGTTGAGGTCCAACACCGCTGCGGATGACGTTTCACCGTTGTCGAATCTCAGAACCTTGTCCACTGAAAACTCTCGACCCTGAATGTCAATGAGCCTTTGATAGCCCCCATTGAATTCCGCGGCTTGGTTGCCAACGTTCCTTAGCGATATCTCCACGAACACTTCCGCAGGTCCAGCCGGATTGGAATCATCCTCGGTAGCCCTAGTGACCGTGAAGGCGAGGTTGCCGTCTCGGACTTCTTTGCCCTCAGCACCTAACGGCGGAACCGTTGTTGCAACGGTTGTCGTCGCCGCGACCGGCGGCGCCGATGTACCAACGGTGACCGTCTGGGTCACGGTTTGTGCGGATGGGGGCGGCTTTGAGCTGCACGCCCCGACGAACGCAATCACGAGTGGCGCCACAAGCAACATGGCGCCTCTAGCCCACACAGGTTGAAGCACCTAGGCACTGGGGCACAGGTCAGCCATCGCATAGTTCACGATGTCATTGGCCTGTGCGGGGTCGACCCCATTGGAGCCCTGACCGGTGTCAGAGTTGTACAGCACCTGCGCTCTCAGCTGCGGGAGCGACGTGCCGTTAGAGAGCTGTCGACACATATCCCACCCCACCTGCAGCAGTGCTGCGTCACCGCTGGCGTCGCTGATCCCGGCATTGTGCAGGTCGTTGAGATAGGCGGTCTCGTCGGCGTGGGCAGGTGCCGCGAACGCGATCCCAGCGACCGCGGCCCCAGCCGCCAAAGTAGTTGTGGCGATGAAATCTCCATGGAACAACATGCTCCCAAACCTCCGTGTTCGGTGATGTTGCTGTTCGGTGACGTTGCCCGATTTGTCGATGGGAGCGTAAACCCTTTTGCGGTTTGTTATATGGGGATTTGTGAAAATTCTTCAGCGAATTGACTCCGCCCGCGCCGGCCCGCAACCGGCGAGGATCGGGCCGGTGCGGCCCCAGACCCGTGTAATGCTCATAGGCAGCGGCCCACCCCGCTCCCGAGCCGCACGGCGAAGAGAGGACCAAGGCGGGGCTATATGTTGGGCGGTGCCGCAGGCGGCGTTCCGGCGGGTAGATACGGGTGTGGGTGTCGGATTGCATGGATCTATCCCTCTCGTTTTGGTCACCGCTTATTCATCGAATTTGACCGTCAATTGGCGTTAATTGGTGTGACGCAGCGGATCGCCGGATGCATCAGTTGCCTTAAGGCTCAATGCGATTCGGTAACTAGGTGTCAACCTTTGGAATGCACTGGTATGCGGCAAAGCCTAATCACCGAATACGCGCCCGGCATTAGCCCGGCCCGCCACCGGTTCCTGACCCGCAATCGCCTGGTGGCCGCCACGGCGGGGGCCGCCGTGGTGGTCGAAGCGGGGCTGCGCAGCGGCGCGGCCAACACCGCTGCCTGGGCGCGGGCGCTGGGACGGGTGGTCGCCGCGGTGCCCGGGCCCATCACGTCGTCGGCGTCCGCGGGGTGCCACGAGCTGCTGCGCCACGGCGCCGAGCTGGTCACCCGCGCCGAGCATGTCGTCGAACTCGTCGGCCACATCGGCGAACTGGCCCGCGAGGAGCCGCACCCGGCGACGCCGCTCGACGGGCTCAGCGGCGCCGAGCGCCGCGTCTACGAGGCACTGCCGGGCCGCGGCGCCGCCACGGTCGACGAGATCGCGGTCGCCTCGGGGATGGTGCCCGAGCTGGCGCTGGGGCCGCTGGCGATGCTCGAGCTGGCCGGCCTGGTGCAACGCCAGGACGGGCGGTGGCGCATCGTCCGGGCCGCAGCAGGTCAAGCTGCGTCGACGAAGCGACTCGTATAGTCGAGCGGGGGCTGAGGTTTAGACAGGAGGAAATAGTGGCGGGTCGACCACTGCAACGCTTCGAAGTTGTCGGTACCGAACAACTCACACGGCACATGGTGCGAATAGTGCTCGAAGGCAAGGATTTTGACGCGTTCGTGCCGAGCAAGTTCACCGACTCCTACGTCAAGCTGGCGTTCGTCGACGACGACGTGGACGTGGCGGGCCTGCCCCAGCCGCTGACCCTCGACAGCTTCGCGGACCTGCCTGCGGAGAAAAAGCCTTCGGTGCGCACGCTCACCGTCCGCCGTGTCGATCTCGACCAACGCCGCATCACGCTCGACATCGTCAGCCACGGCGAGCACGGCATTGCGGGCCAGTGGGCGACGGCCGCCCGGCCCGGCCGACCCATCTACCTGATGGGCCCCGGCGGTGCGTACACACCTGACCCGGCCGCGGACTGGCACCTGCTGGCCGGCGACGAATCGGCGCTGCCGGCCATCGCCGTGGCGCTGGAAGCCCTGCCACCCAGCGCGGTCGGCAAGGCCTTCATCGAGGTCGCGGGCCAAGAGGACGAGATCCCGCTGACCGCCCCCGACGGCGTCGAGGTGAACTGGGTCTACCGAGGCGGCCGCGCCGACCTGGTTCCGGAGGACCTGGCGGGCGACCACGCGCCGCTGATCGATGCCGTCACCAGTGCTCCCTGGCTGCCCGGCCAGGTGCACGTCTTCATCCATGGCGAGGCCCAGGCCGTCATGCACAATCTGCGCCCCTACATCCGCAAGGAGCGGGGGGTGGACGCCAGATGGGCGTCGTCGATCTCGGGATACTGGCGTCGCGGCCGCACCGAAGAGACCTTCCGGCAATGGAAGAAGGAACTGGCGCAGGCGGAGTCGGCGACCTCGTCAGCCTGACGCCCGCCTGGCATTGTCTATCGCATGGCATTCGGCGACTACCAGAACGAGATCTACTTCAAGGGCCTGGGCGGGGTGGCGCCCGCGCTGCCGATGGCGTTCGCCGAGCTGGAGGCGCGGGCCGAGCGGGCCATGCCGCCGTCGGTGTGGTCCTACGTGACCGGTGGCGCCGGCGACGAACGCACGCAGCGCGCCAACCGGGAGGCGTTCGACCGCTGGGGCCTGATCCCACGCATGTTCGTCGGTGCCAAAGAACGCGACCTGTCGGTGAAGATGTTCGGCCTGACCTTGCCGTCGCCGGTGTTCATGGCGCCGATCGGCGTCATCGGCATCTGCGCGCAAGACGGTCACGGCGACCTGGCCACGGCGCGCGCGGCCGCGGCCACCGGTGTCCCGATGGTCGTTTCCACCCTGACCGCCGACCCGTTGGAAGACGTCGCCGCGCAGTTCGGCGACACCCCCGGCTTCTTCCAGCTGTACACGCCCAAGGATCGTGACTTGGCCGCCAGCCTGGTGCGCCGGGCCGAGGCCGCCGGGTACCAGGGCATCGTCGTCACCCTCGACACCTGGATCCCCGGGTGGCGCCCGCGCGACCTCAGCACGGCCAACTTCCCGCAGTTGCGCGGCCTCTGCCTGAGCAACTACACCAGCGACCCGGTCTTCCGCGCCGGCCTGCAGCGCCCGCCGGAAGAGGACCCGCAGGGCACGGTGCTGCAGTGGGTGACGACCTTCGGAAACCCCTTGACCTGGGAAGACCTGCCCTGGCTGCGGTCGCTGACCGACCTGCCGCTGATCATCAAGGGCATCTGCCACCCCGACGACGCCCGGCGCGCCAAGGACGGCGGCGTCGACGGCATCTACTGCTCCACCCACGGCGGACGCCAGGCCAACGGCGGCCTGCCCGCCCTCGCGTGCCTGCCCGGTGTCGTGGAGGCCGCCGACGGGTTGCCGGTCGTGTTCGACTCGGGCATCCGCAGCGGCGCCGACGTCGTCAAGGCGCTCGCACTCGGCGCCACCGCGGTGGGCATCGGCCGGCCGTACGCCTACGGCCTGGCGCTCGGCGGCACCGACGGCATCGTGCACGTGCTGCGCTCGATCCTGGCCGAAGCGGACCTCATCATGGCCGTCGACGGCTATCCGGCGCTGGAAGATCTCACCCCGGACACGCTTCGGCGCGCCGACTAGAGCCCCCGGGCCGCAGCTGCGACCGTGGGGGAGTGCAGGCGATCCTCGACGAATTCGACGAGTACCTGGACCTGCAGTGCGGCCGGTCGGCGCACACCCGGCGCGCCTACCTCGGCGACCTGCGCTCGCTGTTCGCCTTCCTCGGGGACCGCGGCGCCGGTCTGGACGGGCTGAGCCTGCCGCTGCTGCGCTCCTGGCTGTCCGCCGCGGCCGCGGCCGGTGTCGCCCGCACGACGCTGGCCCGGCGCACCTCGGCGGTCAAGGCCTTCACCGCGTGGGCCGTGCGGCGCGGCCTGCTGACCGCGGACCCGGCCGGCCGGCTGCAGGTGCCCAAGGCGCACCGCACCCTGCCCGCGGTGCTGCGCCAGGATCAGGCCGCCGACGCCATGGCCGCCGCCAAATCCGGTGCGCAGCAAGGTGATCCGATGGCGCTGCGCGACCGGCTGATCGTGGAGATGTTGTACGCCACCGGAATCCGGGTCAGCGAGCTGTGCGGCCTGGACATCGACGACGTCGACACCCGGTATCGGCTGCTGCGCGTGCTGGGCAAGGGCAACAAGCAGCGCAGCGTGCCGTTCGGCGGGCCGGCCGGCGAGGCGCTCGACGCGTGGTTGGCCGACGGGCGCCCGGCGCTGGCGAACGCCGAGTCGGGCCCGGCGCTGCTGCTGGGCGCGCGCGGCCGCCGGATCGACGTTCGCCAGGCCCGCACGGTGGTGCATCAGACCGTCGCCGCGGTGGCGGGCGCGCCGGACATGGGGCCGCACGGCCTGCGGCACAGCGCGGCCACCCACCTGCTCGAGGGCGGGGCCGACCTGCGCGTCGTCCAGGAGCTGCTCGGCCATTCGAGCCTGGCGACCACCCAGCTGTACACCCATGTCGCGGTGTCCCGGTTGCGCGCGGTGCACGATCAGGCCCATCCCCGTGCGTGACGAGCGCCGGCTCCGCGGTTCAGCGGTTTGAGCCGGATCGGGGTGGATCCCAGCAGGCCCAGCGGATCGACGTACTTCGCGCCCGACGCCGGACCCCACATCGCTCCCCAGTGCAAACACGCCGCGACCGGGCACCCGGCGTGCCCGCCGATCAGCTCCCCGATCACCGTCGCCGCCGTCACCCGCTGGCCGGGCCGCACGACCGCGCGGACCGGCTCGTAGCTGGTGTGCAATCCGCCGGGATGGGCCAGCGACACCACCGGCCGTCCGGCCAGCGGCCCGGCGAACACCACGGTCCCGGCACCGGCGGCGTACACCGGCTGACCGGCGCTACCGGCCAGGTCCACCCCCCGGTGTCCGGGATTCCAGTTCGGCGCCGGGGCGTCGAAGCCCCGGGCTATGGATCCCAAGGCCGGGGGCGGCCGCAGCGGCCAGTCCAGGCGTTCTCCGGCGGCACCCGCCGGCACCGCGCTGACCAGGCCCGCACACAACAGCACCACTGTCCACCGCATCCCGGCAGTTCAGCGCGTCGCCGCCGGCCCGGCCACCCGGCCCCGCCGGTTCTGTGGACCACCGGGCCCGGTTGGGGAAGCGTGGCAAAACCACCTGCTGACTCGGTGTAAACTGCTTCCTCGCAGCTCGTTCGCGGGCTGACTTCGCGCGTCTGCGCCGCGTCTCCGGTTTCACGAGGAGTTCGCAATCGCATGCCGGGCGGTCCCGGCCGGGGTTTCCCGGCCGGGTCCGGCATCGCAGCAGCCGCCAGGGCCCGGCCTCACCCGATGCCGGGCGACAACCGACACAAGTAAGGCACAACCATGGCCGTCGTAACCATGAAGCAGCTGCTCGACAGCGGCACCCACTTCGGGCACCAGACCCGTCGCTGGAATCCCAAGATGAAGCGGTTCATCTTCACCGACCGCAACGGCATCTACATCATCGACCTGCAGCAGACGCTGACCTTCATCGACCAGGCGTACGAGTTCGTGAAGGAAACCGTCGCCCACGGCGGCAGCGTGCTGTTCGTCGGCACAAAGAAGCAGGCGCAGGAGTCCGTCGCCGCCGAGGCCACCCGCGTGGGCATGCCGTACGTGAACCAGCGCTGGCTGGGCGGCATGCTGACCAACTTCTCCACCGTGCACAAGCGGCTGCAGCGCCTCAAGGAGCTCGAGGCGATGGAGCAGACCGGTGGCTTCGAGGGCCGCACCAAGAAGGAAATCTTGATGCTGACCCGCGAGAAGAACAAGCTGGACCGCAGCCTCGGCGGTATCCGCGACATGGCCAAGGTGCCGTCGGCCATCTGGGTCGTCGACACCAACAAGGAGCACATCGCCGTCGGCGAGGCCCGCAAACTGGGCATCCCGGTCATCGCGATCCTGGACACCAACTGCGACCCCGACGAGGTCGACTACCCGATCCCGGGCAACGACGACGCGATCCGCTCGGCCGCGCTGCTGACCAAGGTGATCGCCTCCGCGGTCGCCGAGGGCCTGCAGGCCCGCGCCGGTGTCGGCCGCGGCGACGGCAAGCCCGAGGCCGAAGCCGCCGAGCCGCTGCCCGAATGGGAGCAGGAGCTGCTGGCCTCCGCGGCCGCCAGCGCCACCCCCTCTGTTCAAGACGCCGCATCGGGCGCCGCTGAACAAACCACTGAAACCTCATAGGAAGGCTGACCATTGGCGAACTTCACCGCTGCCGACGTCAAGCGGCTTCGGGAACTCACCGGTGCCGGCATGCTCGACTGCAAGAACGCGCTGGCCGAGAACGACGGCGACTTTGACAAGGCCGTCGAGGCGCTGCGCATCAAGGGCGCCAAAGACGTCGGCAAGCGTGCCGAGCGTGCGACGGCCGAGGGTCTGGTCGCGGCCCAGGGCGGCGCGCTGATCGAGCTGAACAGCGAGACCGACTTCGTCGCCAAGAACGCGGAGTTCCAGGCGCTGGCCGACCAGATCGTGGCCGCGGCCGCGTCGGCGAAAGCCAAGGACCTCGACGGGCTCAAGGGCGCCAGCGTCGGTGACAAGACCGTCGAGCAGGCGATCGCGGAGCTGTCGGCCAAGATCGGCGAGAAGTTGGAGTTGCGTCGCGTCGCGAACTTCGACGGCACCGTCGAGACCTACCTGCACCGGCGGGCGGCCGACCTGCCCCCCGCGGTGGGCGTGCTGGTCGAGTACTCGGGCGGTGGAACCGCCGCGGACAAAGAGGCCGCCCACGCCGTCGCACTGCAGATCGCCGCGCTCAAGGCCCGCTTTCTGTCCCGCGACGACGTGCCGGAGGACGTGGTCTCCAGCGAACGCCGCATCGCCGAGGAAACCGCCAAGGCGGAGGGGAAACCGGAGCAGGCCCTGCCCAAGATCGTCGAGGGCCGGCTGAACGGCTTCTTCAAGGACGCGGTACTGCTCGAGCAGCCGTCGGTGTCCGACAGCAAGAAGACCGTCAAGGCGCTCCTCGACGACGCCGGTGTCACGGTGACGCGCTTCGTCCGCTTCGAGGTGGGTCAGGCCTGATTCGGGCCGCCCGCGCGGCACCGGCCGGGGCTCGCGTAAACCGGGAAATCTCCCGGACGCGCGGGTGCGCGGGCTAGCGTCGGTGTCATGCGACACGTGCACGCGTTCGGCGACGACGCCCTTGGCGACCTGGACGCGGTCGCCCTGGCCGACGCCCTGAAATCCGGCCGCGTCGGCAGGGCCGAGGTGGTCGAGGCGGCGATCGCCCGCACCGAGGCCGTCGACCCGCTGCTGAACGGGTTGGCGTACGCGGCTTTCGAGCAGGCGCGGGCGGCCACGGCGGGCCCGCCGAGCGGCTATTTCGGCGGCGTCCCGACGTTCATCAAGGACAACGTCGACGTCGCCGGGCAGCCCACGATGCACGGCACGGACGCGTGGGCGCGCCGGAATGCCGGCGCGGACAGCGTTTTCACCGAGGTGTACCTCGCCACGGGGCTCACCGCCCTGGGCAAGACGCAGCTGTCCGAGTTCGGGTTCAGCGCGTCCGCCGAGCACCCGCGGCTGGGTTCGGTCCGCAACCCGTGGGACACCGACTACACCGCCGGCGCGTCGTCGTCGGGTTCGGGTGCCTTCGTCGCCGCCGGGGTGGTCCCCATGGCGCACGCCAACGACGGCGGCGGTTCGATCCGGATTCCGGCCGCGTGCAACGGGCTGGTCGGGCTCAAACCCTCGCGCGGACGCCTGCCACTCGACGCGATCCTGCGCCGCATGCCGGTGGGTGTCGTCGCCAACGGAGTGGTGACCCGCTCGGTCCGTGACACCGCGGCCTTCTACCGCGAGGCCGAGCGGATCTGGCGCAACCACAAGCTCGCACCGATCGGGGACGTCACCGCTCCCTGCCGGCAGCGGTTGCGGATCGCGGTGCTGACCCGGTCGGTGCAGCGTGAGTGCAGCCCGCCGGTGCGGGAACTCACGTTGAAGACCGCCGCCCTGCTCGAGGAGCTGGGACACCGGGTCGAACACGTCGACGACCCCCCGGTCGCGGCCAGTTTCGTCAACGACTTCGTGCTCTACTGGGGGTTTCTGGCGCTGGCCCAGGTGAGCGGCGGGCGGCATATGTTCGGCGCGACCTTCGACCGCAGCAAGCTGGACAGCCTGACGCTGGGCCTGCTGCGCCACACCAGCCGCAACCTGCACCGCCTGCCGATGGCGATCGTGCGGCTACGGCGGGCGCGCGGACGCACCGCGCAGTTCTTTCGCACCTACGACGCGGTGCTCACGCCGACCCTCGCGGACGAGACGCCCCGCATCGGATACCTGGCGCCCACCGATTACCACCAGGTGATCAGCCGGCTGATCGACTGGGTCTCATTCACGCCGCTGCACAACGTCACCGGCGAACCCGCGATCTCGCTGCCGTTGGCCCAATCCGCAAGCGGCTTGCCGGTGGGCATGATGCTGTCCACCGATATGGGCCAGGAGGCGCTACTGCTCGAGTTGGCCTATGAGCTCGAAGAGGCGCAGCCGTGGGCGCGCATCGACGCTTCTGCGTGATCGCGACCCACGCTAGCCGGAGCCGAGTTTTTCGAGCATTCTCTTGAAGTCGCGCTGCTGGGTTTCGGTGAGCTTGCCCAAGATTCGGGCGTCGGCGCCACGTACCGCAGCCTCGGCGCGCTTGAGCAGGGCGCGGCCCTGGCCGGTCAGATTGGCCGGCAGCGCGCGCCCCGAGGACACCGACGACGGGCGCGCCACCGCCCCGACTTCTTCGAGCTTGCGCAGCACCGTGTTCATCGCCTGCGGGGTGACGCCCGCGTGCCGGGACAGCTCGGCGCTCGACATCCCGGGGAACATGGAAAGTATGCGCAGGCAAACGAATTCGGGCAGGGTCAGGCCCAGCGGAGCCAGCACGGCGGAAACCTCTGGCCGTAGCGCGGCCCCGACCCGGTAGAGCAGGAAGCCAAGCGGCGGGTCGTCGGCCCGAGTCATGTCAACGATATTGACATATTTCCGCGGGCCCGTGGCGCACATCGTGCACACCGCGATTGTCCGCGGGGCCAAAAGGGTAACCGAGGGGTTATCCGCAGCGGGTGTCACACGAGGAGGTTCGATGCCGAAGACGACGAAAACCGGCGCGGCCAAACAGAGCGAATTGCCCGGCACCCTGCGACGTTCCAGCGCAAAGGCTCAGCGTACGTTCGCGAAAGCCCATGACGCGGCGGCCGAGGAGTATGGCAGCGAGGAGCGCGCCCACCGGGTGGCTTACGCCGCCGTCAAGCACAGCTTTGAAAAGGTCGGCGATCACTGGGAGACGAAGGACGACAAGGGTCCGTCCGACGAGCGGGCCGAGATCGGTGGCCTGCGGCCAACCGGGCAGTCGGCCGAGGGCGTCGACGCCAACGCCAGCAAGAAGCACCTGCTCGCCCTGGCCCGGCGCCTCGATATCGCCGGCCGGTCCACCATGAACAAGTCGGAGTTGGTCGAGGCCATCATGAAGCACAACCGTCGGGTTCGGGGCCGCTGAACCGGCGTCGGAACAGGCCAAAAATGCGGCCGTCGCGCAGGTTTCGGCCCACCGCACGGACGCACATTTCCCCGGCGGGCGCGGTTTCGGCGCCGGGTGAGCGGGCATCCCGACCGCCATGGTTGCTTCCACCACTCTCAGCCAACTCCGCAAGTGCCTCAGCGAGGTGAGCTTCCCGGCGAACAAGGCGGACTTGGTCAGCGCGGCCGAGCGCACTGGCTGCGACGGCGAGACTATCCGCGCCCTGCGCGGGGTTGCGCCGGAGACCTACACCAACGTCGCGCAGGTTGCCGCGTCGGTGACCATCGCCGACGAGAGCGACGTCTCCGACCGCGACAAGGCCGCGGCACGCCGCACTCACACCAAGCCCGGGCGGGCGGAAAGCGCGAAGGAGATCTCCGGCCAAAGCCCCATCGTCGACGAGTTGGGCGAGAACCGCGGCTCGTGAGTATCGCTGCGGCGCAATGTTGTTCGCTTCACGATGGGTCGCCCGCCGGTCACCGCCCACCCGCGGCCCGGTGATGTCACCCGCCTCGTCGGAGGCCAATTGCACGTAGATCGCCGCCGTGGTGAGGGAGAAATGCGAACCCGCTCCTCGACGCTATCGCCGCAGTGACTTTTTGCCCAGCAGTTTTCCTGAGCTCTGGCGAATGTTTTCGCGACAAACAGGAATGAGATCCCTCTGCGCTTGTGCACCGGGGACGGATTGCGCTTATGGGACCTCATATGGGACCTCATATGGGACTCAGCCCATGCGATTACCTTTGCCGATTCATCCTTGGTTTGCGTGATTCACAATTCTGGGGGGCAACACACGCGCTTGGGCCGGCGCTTCAGGATTCCCGCGGCACCGGCCCCACCTACCGCCCTGACACTCCGTATGCCGGGCAACGCCGCCGTCGGACCGACCACGCGCCGCTGCCCGGGCTAATCGCGGGGAGCCTGTGAATAATGGTGCATTTGTTATCCACTGATGTGAAAGCCGCTGTGGAGCAATGCAACCCCTATTTCGCTCGCGAACCGGCCGATATGCGTATTTTCGCGAAGGTAAATGTTTGGGGCGAAGACCGTATGGCTATTTGCTGCATATCTGCGTATGCCCTCCGGAGGGCAATTGTCGTACACGAAAGGAATGAACTAGTGAAGATCACTAAGATTGCTGCGACAGCCGCTGCGGCCGGGGGTATCGCGGTCGCAGGCGTTCTCGCGGCCACGCCCGCGTCCGCCGCGCCCAACATTCAGGGCTTCGGCACCAGCGAGCAGATTGTCGACGGGCCGCTGGTTACCAACTACACGGTGAGCAACCTGCAGCCCAGCAACGTCACCATCCCCGGCTACACGCCCAAGGGGACGCTGTACCAAGCCGACATCAGCGCCCGGTCGGACGGCGGGGTTGTCACGCCGATGGTCAATGACTTCATCGCCCGCGGCCCCAATGGCCAGAACTATCGGGTGATCGACAAGGTAGGGGCCCCGAATGGGCTCAACCCCGCGCCCATCGCGCAGGGCAGCGAGTCGACCGGCACGCTGTACTTCGACGTGACCGGCGCGCCTCCGAACGGCGTGGTCTACAACGATGGGATGCAGGACATCTTGATGTGGACGTCGAATGTGGAGGGCGGCTCCGCCCCGGCGCCTGCTGCGCCGAACAGCCCGGCACCGGGTGCTCCGCCCGCCCCGGCGACCCACACCTAAATCGGGGGGTGGTGGATCTCCCCGCGCCAACATGGCGCGGGGAGATATACGTCCGGGGCATCGTGCGCGCCCGAATCGGGTATCCGAGACGACATGAGTAATGCGGATCACAGGCCGGCGCCGGTACGCGCGCAGGCGCAGCGGCAAGCCGAAGAGGCCCGCGAGGCGATGGAGGAGCGACGCGAGAAGCAAGGCGGCGGGCTGAGCGGCTGGGTGGCCGAGCGCGCCGGGCAGTGGGATCTCTCGGGCCAGGACGAGGCCACCCTGCAGCGCCAGAAGTATCTGTGGAACGTGTTGGTGGACTACTGGTTTCGGATGGAGATCGACGGCTGGGAGAACATCCCGGAGTCGCCGCCGTCGCTACTGGTGGGGATTCACTCGGGGGCACCGTTCGTCTGGGATGCGTGGACCGTCGGTCTGCAGTGGTGGCGAAGGTTCGGGCCGGAGCGCACCTTGCATGGCACCGCCCACGACGCCTTGATGGCGATTCCCTTGTTCGGCCGGTACTTCCGGTCTATGGGGGTGCTGCCGGCCGCGCCCGACGCCATCGCCACCGCGTTGGCCGAAGGGCGTGACGTGGTGCTGTGGCCCGGTGGGGAAGTGGATTCTTTGCGACCGTGGACCGAACGCGATCAGGCCAACCTGGCGGGCCGGACCGGCTTTGTGAAGATGGCGATCCGGTCGGGCGTGCCGATCGTGCCCATCGCCACCGTCGGTGGCGCCGACGCGATGCCGGTGCTGATCCGCGGAGACCGGCTGTCGAAGGCCCTGCGCCTGGATCGCGTCCTGCGGCTCAAGGTGTTTCCGTTGGCCGTCTCACTGCCGTGGGGGATCGCGCCGGCGGCCCTTCCGCAACTGCCCCTTCCGGCCAAGATCAGAACGCGATTCATGCCCGCCGTCGAGCTCGACAACGATCCCGCCCGGGCGGACGACGACCAGTACGTCGAGCGCAAATACCACGAGGTGCAAGACGCCATCCAGAAAGGAATGGATGCGCTCGCGCGCAAGCGCGCATTGCCGTTCTTCGGCTGATCGCCCGGCAAAAGCTTTGCAAGTCAAGACATCAGGACTCTAACGCCTCCGCGTCCAATTGCCCCGTCGCGCGCCTCGTGGTCGACGTCCAGATCGGCGTCAGCGGCGAGTCCGCGACGTCCCGTTCCGGTTGCGGTGGTGCGACCGCGCGGTAGCCGACTCCACGGACTGTGTCGACCATGGACTGGTGCCGGGCGCCCAGCTTGGCGCGCAGTCGCCGAATGTGCACGTCGACGGTGCGCACCTTGCCGGTGTTGTCATAGCCCCATGCCTCCTGCATCAGCCGGGTTCGGGTGAACGCCTGACCGGCGTGCTGCACAAGGAAATTCAACAATTTGAACTCGGTGAGAGTCAGACCCAGATCGCGGCCGTCCAGGGTCGCGCTGAAACTGGCCAAATGCAACAGAAGGCCGCGGAACTTCAGCGTGCCCTCAACCGCGCTGCGCCGGCGGGCGATCGCAAGGCGCAACCGTGCCCGCAGTTCCTCGGCGCCGGTGCCCGGCAGCATCACGTCGTCGAAATCGCAATCGGCGTCGACGGCCGCGCAATCGGCCGGTGCCACCAACGCCACCACCGCGGTACCGGGGTTATCGGCGGTCAGTCGATGGCTGACGGCCTGGGCCACCGCCATATTGCTGCGCGCATCGATGATCGCGATATCGGCCTCGGCGCATTGCCCGTCGGTGTCGGCCGTCAGGGTGGCGCGGCGCATCGGCCGGGCGAACGTCTCCAGCAACGGTAGGGCCGATTCGATGTCATCCTCGTTGGTGAGTACCACCACGTCCAAGGCCATCTCCAAACCTCTTTACGTCCCGGTCGCCCCCCCGGGTCCGTAGGCACCTCTGAGGAGATGTCGTACAGAGCTAGGCATGGGTACCCACCGCTTCCAAAACTATGCACGAGCTATGCAAACTCACGGTGGGTTCCGGCCGATTCGGCGTAGGAAAACGAAGGGGCCCGGCCCGTGTGGCACGGACCGGGCCCATCGTCGGCAACGCTACTGATTCGCCTTCTGACGCTCCTCGGCCGCCTTGGCGCCGCCGCGGGCGGCCTCCGCTTCGGCTTCCTTCTTTGCCGCGTCGCGCTGCGCCTCGGCCTTGTCCTGCTGTGCCTGACCCTCGCGGGTGAGGTCATCACGGCCGGCCACCGCGCCTATGGCCTCCTTGGCCTTCCCCTTGACGTCCTCGACGACGCCCTTCACCGCTTCTGCAGGTCCCGACTTGTTTTCTTCAGCCATGGAAGTGTCCCTCCTCGTTGGCGTACTGTGAGCGTCCACGCTCAGCGCTGACCGCGAGCGAACGATCCTGACGTACGGCAGGTCCGGTCCTTATTCTCAAGACCGCATGTTCCGCCGCGTTGATGCGGATTCCCATGCCGCCCGTCGCTCAAACGCGGGCCGGCGGCGGGCGCCCGGGCGCCCGGCTATTTGCGGTACGACGAGACTCGAAAAGTGGCCCGGCGCGCCAACAATGCGCATATGCACCCCGGCGCCGCCGCGTTGTGCTGCGATGAGGCAGGATGTGAAATGCCGTTCCGGATGCGGATCGCCCGGAATGGCACTCTCATGCGAGGAGTCTGATGACGGAGTCTGGGGAGCCCCACGTCGCCGGCTCGGCGGCTCCGAGGCCGGAGCCGGCAACCGCCAGCAACGGCGCCTCGGCATCTGCACCGGAAAACGGCCTGGGTCCTGGCCGGGCGAGGTATTCGCGGGTGTTGCTCAAGCTCGGCGGGGAGATGTTCGGGGGCGGCCAGGTCGGCCTGGATCCCGACGTGGTGGCGCGGGTGGCGCGACAGATCGCCGAGGTGGTTCGCGACGGAGTGCAGGTCGCCGTCGTGATCGGCGGTGGCAACTTCTTCCGGGGCGCGCAGCTTCAGCAGCGCGGCATGGAACGCACCCGCTCGGACTACATGGGCATGCTGGGCACCGTCATGAACAGCCTCGCGCTGCAAGACTTCCTGGAGAAAGAGGGCATCGTCACCCGCGTCCAGACCGCCATCACCATGGGTCAGGTAGCCGAGCCCTATCTGCCCCTGCGCGCGGTGCGCCACCTGGAGAAGGGCCGGGTGGTGATCTTCGGAGCCGGCATGGGGCTGCCCTACTTCTCCACCGACACCACGGCCGCGCAGCGCGCCCTCGAGATCGGCGCCGAGGTGGTTCTGATGGCCAAGGCCGTCGACGGCGTGTTCGACGCGGATCCACGCGAATATCCCGAAGCCGAATTGATCGCCGCGATCAGTCATCGCGAGGTCATCGACCGCGGGCTGCGGGTGGCCGATGCCACGGCGTTCAGCCTGTGCATGGACAATGGCATGCCGATCCTGGTGTTCAACCTGCTGACCAATGGCAATATCGCCCGAGCGGTCGCGGGTGAGAAGATCGGGACTCTGGTCACCACCTGAACAGACGACGCGATGAGTTGCGCGTGCGAGGATGCGCCGCGCAGAACTGAGGAGGAGCGGCGCGCACATGATTGACGAGGCTCTCTTCGACGCGGAAGAGAAAATGGAGAAGGCGGTCGCGGTGGCCCGCGACGACCTGTCGACCATCCGGACCGGGCGCGCCAACCCGGGCATGTTCTCGCGGATCGTGATCGACTACTACGGCGCAGCCACCCCCATCACCCAGCTGGCCAGCATCAACGTGCCCGAGGCGCGCCTGGTCGTCATCAAGCCCTACGAAGCCAGCCAGGTGGGCGCGATCGAGACGGCGATCCGCAACTCCGACCTCGGCGTCAACCCCACCAACGACGGCACCCTGATCCGGGTGGCAGTGCCGCAGCTGACCGAGGAACGCCGCCGGGAGCTGGTCAAACAGGCCAAGAGCAAGGGGGAGGACGCCAAGGTCTCGGTGCGCAACATCCGCCGCAAGGCGATGGAGGAGCTACACCGCATCCGCAAGGATGGCGAGGCCGGTGAGGACGAAGTCGGCCGGGCCGAAAAGGACCTGGACAAGACCACCCACCAGTACGTCACTCAGATCGAAGAGCTGGTCAAGCACAAAGAAGGCGAACTGCTGGAGGTCTAGCGACCGCTCAGCAGCTAATTCATCCAGGCCAGTGGCTACTCCAGAACCCGGCGCAGGCGACCCGCCCGACATTCCGGCGAGCGCCGCTGGGGAAACGGGCGGGGAGCCGGCCAAGACGACATCTCGGGCCGGACGCGACCTGCGCGCCGCCATCGCGGTGGGCGCCGGTATCGGCGGCGTTCTGATCGTGGCGCTGGTGTTCGCGCCACGCTTCTGGGTTCCGATCGTCGCCCTCGCTATCGTGGTGGCCACCCACGAAGTGGTGCGGCGGCTGCGCGAAGCGGGCTACGTGATCCCGGTCATCCCCCTGCTGGCCGGGGGTCAGCTCACCGTCTGGCTGACCTGGCCGTTCCATGCCGCCGGCGCACTGGCCGGCTTCGGCGTCACCGTGGTGGTCTGCAACGTGTGGCGACTGTTCATGCAGGACAACAGCAAACGCCCGGAGCCGTTCGACGACTCGCCGTCGGCCAATTACCTCCGGGACGCCTCGGTCACCGTATTTCTGGCCGCCTGGGTGCCGCTGTTCGCGTCCTTCGGTGTGCTGCTGGTCTACCCGCAGGACGGGGCCGGCCGGGTGTTCTGCCTGATGATCACCGTGGTCGCCTCCGACACCGGCGGGTATGCCGTGGGGGCGCTCTTCGGCAAGCACCCGATGGTTCCGGCGATCAGCCCCAAGAAGTCCTGGGAGGGATTCGCCGGTTCCCTGGTGTTCGGAATCACCGCGGCGACGTTGACGGCGACGTTTTTGGCCGGCAAACCGCCGTGGGTCGGCGCTCTGCTGGGGGTGGTCCTGGTGCTGACCTGCACACTCGGCGATCTGGTGGAATCTCAGGTCAAGCGCGACCTCGGCATCAAAGACATGGGCCGGCTGCTGCCCGGCCACGGTGGCCTGATGGATCGGCTCGATGGCGTCCTGCCCTCGGCCGTCGCGGCCTGGACGGTGTTGACGCTCGTTTCGTAGGTCGGCCCGGACGTGACCGATACTGGACAGGTCATGGTTCAACAATTGGTCTTCTCCGAGCCGCGCCCCGGCAGGCCGCCACGGCACCTGGCCGACCTCGACGAGGACGGCCGCGCGTCCGCCGTCGCGGAACTGGGCTTGCCGGCGTTTCGCGCCAAGCAACTGGCGCACCAGTATTACGGCCGCCTGATCGCCGACCCCCGGCAGATGACCGACCTTCCGGCGGGACTGCGCGACGCCATCGCCGAGACGATGTTCCCTGTCCTGATCACCGCGGCCTCCGAAGTGACCTGCGACGCGGGTCAGACGCGAAAAACGTTGTGGCGGGCCGTCGATGGGGTCACAGTGGAGTCGGTGCTGATGCGCTATCCGCAACGCAACACGGTGTGCATTTCGTCGCAGGCCGGCTGTGGCATGGCGTGCCCGTTCTGCGCGACGGGCCAGGGCGGTTTGACCCGCAACCTGTCGACGGCCGAGATCCTCGAGCAGGTGCGCGTCGGCGCCGCGGCCCTACGCGACGACTTCGGCGACCGGCTGTCCAACGTGGTGTTCATGGGCATGGGGGAACCGCTGGCCAACTACGCCCGCGTGGTCGCCGCGGTGCGGCGCATCATCGCCGCGCCGCCGCACGGATTCGGTATCTCGGCCCGTTCGGTGACCGTGTCCACGGTGGGTCTCGCCCCCGCCATCCGCAAACTCGCCGACGAACGCCTCGGCGTCACGCTGGCGCTGTCGCTGCACGCTCCCGACGACGAACTGCGCGACACGCTGGTGCCGGTCAACAACCGGTGGAAGGTCAGCGAAGCCCTCGACGCCGCACGGTATTACGCCGACGTCACCGGTCGGCGGGTGTCGGTGGAGTACGCGCTGATCCGCGACATCAACGACCAGCCTTGGCGCGCAGACCTTTTGGGGCAACGGCTGCATCGCGCGCTCGGTCCGCTGGTGCACGTGAACCTGATTCCGCTCAACCCGACACCGGGAAGCGAGTGGGACGCCAGCCCCAAAGCGGTGGAGCGCGAGTTCGTCCGGCGGGTCCGCGGCAAGGGGGTGTCCTGCACGGTGCGCGACACGCGCGGCCGCGAGATCAGCGCCGCCTGTGGACAGCTGGCCGCCGGAGGCGGGTAGCTGGAGCGCAGGCGATTCAGCATGGGCCTGTGGACAGCTGGCCGCCGGAGGCGGGTAGCTGGAGCGCAGGCGATTCAGCACGGGCCTGTGGACAGCTGGCCGCCGGAGGCGGGTGAACCGAACGGGCGGCCAACCCGTCGATCAAGGCATGACTTCATCGAATGAGGGTGCCTCATGAGTATTCGCCTGTCAGCCGTGAACGTGGCGTTCGCCACGGTGCTGGTCGCCGCGACGGTGCTGCTCGGCCTGGGCAACCCGGCGCGCGCGCTGGGCGCCGACGACCGACTGCAATTCTCCGGGACGACGCTGAGCGGCGCGCCGTTCAACGGCGCCAGTTTGCAGGGCAAGCCCGCGGTGCTGTGGTTCTGGGCGCCGTTCTGCCCGTTCTGCAACGCCGAAGCCCCCGCCGTCAGCCAGGTGGCGGCCGCCAACCCCGGTGTCACCTTCGTCGGCGTCGCCGGGCACTCGGACGTCGGCGCCGAACGGAACTTCGTCGCCAAATACGGCCTGAACTTCACCAACCTCAACGACGCCGACGGGTCCATCTGGGCCCGCTACAACGTCCCCTGGCAGCCCGCCTATGTGTTCTACCGCGCGGACGGCAGCTCGACGTTCGTCAACAACCCGACGTCGGCGATGTCACGCCAGGAGCTCTCCGACCGGGTCTCGGCCCTGAGGTCCTGATTCGGTGGACCGGGGTTTGATCGGCTTGGCCTTCGCCGCCGGATTGGTGGCCGCGCTGAACCCGTGTGGGTTCGCCATGCTGCCCAGCTACCTGCTGCTGGTGGTGCGCGGCCAACACTCGGGGGATTCGTCCGGGGCGGCCGCCACCGGGCGCGCGCTGGTGGCAACCGCCGGGATGGCGTTGGGCTTCATGACGGTGTTCGGGGCGTTCGGCGCGCTCACGGTCTCGGCGGCCACGACCGTGCAGCGCTACCTGCCGTACGCCACCGTGCTCGTCGGGGTGGTGCTGATCGGGCTCGGGTTGTGGCTGCTGGCCGGCCGGGCGCTGTCGGCGCTGACCCCGCGGCCGCTGGGTCCGCGGTGGGCTCCCACGGCCCGGCTGGGCTCGATGTACGGGTACGGCATCAGCTACGCGATCGCCTCACTGTCGTGCACCATTGGGCCGTTTCTGGCCGTCACCACCGCCGGCCTGCGCGGGGGATCGCTGCTCACCGCCGTGGCGATCTACCTCGCCTACGGCGCGGGGCTGACCCTGGTCGTGGGGGTGCTCGCGGTGGCCGCGGCCGCGGCGAGCTCGGCGATGGCGGACCGGCTGCGCCGAATCCTGCCATTCGTCAACCGGATCGGCGGCGCGCTGATGGTGCTGGTCGGCCTGTATGTGACCTACTACGGCAGCTACGAGGTGCGCCTGTTCGGCGCGAACGGCGACCCGCGGGACGCGGTGATCTCGGTGGCCGGACGGCTGCAGGGATCGGTGGCCGGCTGGGTGCATCAGCACGGGATGTGGCCGTGGGTGATCGCCGTGTTCGCGTTGGCCGGCGTGATCGGCGGCGCCTGGCTGCGCCGGGCGCAGGTAGGGCGGAGCGGCCGGCGACTACCGGATCCAGCCGCGGCGGCGGCCCCACAGGTCGCGGATCAGAGCCACGAGGGTCAGCGCCGCGAACCCGATCAAAAACCAGTCCTCGATGTGCCCGACGTGGTTGCCGCGCAGCATCGCCAGCAGGAACCCGAAGCCGATCAGGCCGGCGATGTGCCAGGTGCGGTGATTGATCCTGCTCCAACCCCACGCTGCCGACGGCACCTCGACGGCGTCGACGCCGTTGAAGTGCTCCACCTCGGTACTGGCCACGGCGCATCCCCTTCGGATCGGACTCGCTTGTCACCGAATTCTGGCACACCCCCCACCGGGTTCGCCGAGCACGCCTCGGGAGATGGCCCCGGTCGGTGCCGGGCGGCACAATGAACGTGTGACCCACCCGACGACCGACGGGCAAACGCGCGACCGGCTGCGCGTGCTGGTGCTGGGCAGCACCGGCTCCATCGGCACCCAGGCGCTCGACGTCATCGCCGCCAACCCGGACCGCTTCGAGGTGGTCGGCCTGGCCGCCGGCGGCGCCAACCTGGACACGCTGCTGCGACAGCGCGCCGAGACAGGTGTGACCAACGTCGCGGTCGCCGACGAGAGCGCGGCGCGGCGGGCCGGTGACATCCCGTTCTGCGGGCCCGAGGCGGCGACCCGGCTGGTCCAGGAGACCGAGGCCGACGTCGTCCTCAACGCGCTGGTGGGGGCGTTGGGCCTGCGGCCCACGCTGGCCGCGCTCGAGTCGGGCGCCCGGCTGGCACTGGCCAATAAGGAATCGCTGATCGCCGGCGGTCCACTGGTGCTCCGGGCCGCCAAGCCGGGGCAGATCGTGCCGGTCGATTCCGAACATTCCGCGCTGGCGCAGTGTTTGCGCGGCGGCACCGCCGACGAGGTCGCCAAGCTGGTGCTGACCGCCTCCGGCGGGCCGTTCCGCGGCTGGACGGCCGCCCAGCTCGAGGACGTCACGCCGGAGCAGGCGGGTGCGCATCCGACGTGGTCAATGGGCCCGATGAACACGCTGAACTCGGCCTCGCTGGTCAACAAGGGGCTCGAGCTCATCGAGACACACCTGCTGTTCGGCATTCCGTATGACCGCATCGAGGTGGTCGTGCACCCCCAGTCGATTGTTCATTCGATGGTCACCTTCATCGACGGCTCGACCCTCGCCCAGGCAAGCCCGCCGGACATGAAGCTGCCGATCTCGCTGGCCCTGGGATGGCCGCAGCGGGTCCCCGGCGCGGCCGCCGGCTGCGACTTCAGCACGGCGTCCAGCTGGGAATTCGAGCCGCTGGACGACGACGTTTTCCCCGCGGTCGAGTTGGCCAGGTACGCCGGGCAGACCGGCGGCTGCATGACCGCCGTCTACAACGCGGCCAACGAGGAGGCGGCGGAGGCTTTCCTCGCCGGCCGGGTCGGGTTCCCCGCGATCGTCAAAACCATCGCCGACGTGCTGCACGCCGCCGACCAATGGGCCGTTTCACCCGCTAACGTGGATGAGGTACTCGACGCGCAGCGCTGGGCCCGTGACCGGGCGCGGCGTGCCGTCGCACCAGCCCGCCCCGCCGAGGTGTCCGCGAAAGCGTCCGGAGTGGTGTGAGAAAGGTCCTGCAGCGGAGATGATGTTCGTTATCGGCATTGTGCTGTTCGCACTGGCCATCCTGATCTCGGTGGCCCTGCACGAGTGCGGGCACATGTGGGTCGCGCGCGCGACCGGGATGAAGGTGCGCCGCTACTTCGTCGGCTTCGGCCCCACCCTGTGGTCGACCCGGCGCGGTGAAACCGAGTACGGCCTCAAAGCGGTTCCGCTGGGCGGCTTCTGCGACATCGCCGGCATGACGTCCGTGGAGGAGCTGGCGCCCGACGAGACCGACCGCGCCATGTTCAAGCAGGCGGTCTGGAAGCGGGTGGCGGTGCTGTTCGCCGGTCCCGCCGCGAATTTCGTCATCTGCCTGGTGCTGCTCTACGGCGTCGCGCTGATCTGGGGACTGCCGGACCTGCATCCGCCGACCAGGGCGGTGGTCGGCGAGACCGCTTGCGTGGCACCGGAAGTGGCGCCGGGCAAGATCGCGAACTGCACCGGGCCCGGTCCGGCGGCGCTCGCCGGCATCCGCGCCGGCGACGTCATCGTCAAGGTGGGAGACACCCCGGTGTCGACCTTCGAGGACATGGCCGCCGCCGTCCGCAAAGTGCACGGCAACGTCCCCATCGTCGCCGAGCGCAACGGCGCCACGTTCACCACCTACGTCGACGTCACCACCACCAAGCGCTACCTGACCGCCGGGACCAGCGGGCACGACGGTCAGCAGCAACCCTCGACGGTCGGCGCCATCGGTGTCGGCACCGTCAAGGTCACGCCCACGCGCTACGGGGTGTTCTCGGCGATCCCGGCCACCATCCGCTTCGCGGGCGGCCTCACCGGCGAGGTGGGCCACGCGCTCGTCGCGATCCCGACGAAGGTCGGTGCGCTGGTCCACGCCATCGGCGGCGGGCAGCGCGACCCACAGACGCCGATGAGCGTGGTGGGCGCCAGCATCATCGGCGGCGATACCGTCGACCACGGGCTGTGGGTGGCGTTCTGGTTCTTCCTGGCGCAGCTGAACCTCATCCTGGGGGCGATCAACCTGGTGCCGCTGCTGCCGTTCGATGGCGGGCACATCGCGATCGCGGTGTACGAGAAGATCCGCAACCTCTTCCGCTCGGCCCGCGGCAAGGTGGCGGCCGCGCCGGTGAACTACCTCAAACTGATGCCGGCGACCTACGTCGTGCTGGTGTTCGTGGTCGGCTACATGCTGCTGACCGTGACCGCCGATGTGGTCAACCCGATCAGGCTCTTCCAGTAATCAACCGAAGGATTCGAACAGTGGACATTGGCTTGGGGATGCCGCAGGCCCCGCCACCCACACTTGCGCCCCGGCGTAAGACGCGCCAGTTGATGGTCCGCAATGTCGGAGTCGGCAGCGACTCGCCGATCTCGGTGCAGTCGATGTGCACCACCAAGACCCACGACGTCAACACCACGCTGCAGCAGATCGCCGAATTGACCGCGGCCGGCTGCGACATCGTCCGGGTGGCCTGCCCGCGACAGGAGGACGCCGACGCGCTGGCCGAGATCGCCCGGCACAGCCAGATCCCGGTGATCGCCGACATCCATTTCCAGCCCAAGTACATCTTCGCGGCCATCGACGCGGGATGCGCCGCGGTGCGGGTGAACCCCGGCAACATCAAGGAATTCGACGGCCGGGTGGGCGAGGTCGCCAAGGCGGCGGGCGCGGCCGGCATCCCGATCCGCATCGGCGTCAACGCGGGCTCGCTGGACAAGCGGTTCATGCAGAAGTACGGCAAAGCGACCCCCGAGGCGCTGGTCGAGTCCGCGCTGTGGGAGGCCTCGCTGTTCGAGGAGCACGGCTTCGGCAACATCAAGATCAGCGTCAAGCACAACGACCCGGTGGTGATGGTCGCCGCCTACGAGCAGCTGGCCGAACAGTGCGACTACCCGCTGCACCTGGGCGTCACCGAGGCGGGCCCCGCCTTCCAGGGCACCATCAAGTCGGCGGTCGCGTTCGGCGCGCTGCTGTCGCGCGGCATCGGCGACACCATCCGGGTGTCGCTGTCGGCGCCGCCGGTCGAGGAAGTCAAGGTCGGCATCCAGATCCTCGAGTCGCTGAACCTGCGCCCGCGCGGGCTCGAGATCGTGTCGTGCCCGTCGTGCGGCCGCGCGCAGGTCGACGTCTACACCCTGGCCAACGCGGTCAGCGCCGGCCTGGATGGTCTCGACGTGCCGCTGCGCGTCGCCGTCATGGGGTGCGTCGTCAACGGTCCGGGGGAGGCCCGCGAGGCCGACCTCGGCGTCGCGTCGGGAAATGGCAAGGGGCAGATCTTCGTTCGCGGCGAGGTGATCAAGACCGTGCCCGAATCGCAGATCGTCGAGACACTCATCGAAGAGGCCATGCGTATCGCCGCTGAAATGGGCGGCGGTGACGGGCCGGAAACAACATCCAGCGGTTCACCTGTTGTCACCGTAAGCTGATAAGCGCCAGCGCCCGAACTGGTCGCAATAGTTCGCACCACAGAGAGTTCGCCATATGTCGGCTCCGCCCCTGTTCCGCCTTGTCGGTGAGCGACGGGTGTCGGTGGTGCGTGATGCGGCCGCCGTCTGGCGGGTGCTCGACGACGATCCCGTCGCGTCGTGCATGGTCGCGGCCCGGGTGGCCGACCACGGCCTCGACCCCAACTCGATCGGCGGCGAACTATGGACGCTGCGCGGTGCCGACGAGTCGCTGTGCTTCGCCGGCGCCAACCTGATTCCGCTGCGCGGGGCGCCCGCCGATCTGAACGCGTTCGCCGACGAGGCCATGCGCGCGACGCGGCGCTGCTCGTCGCTGGTCGGCAGGGCCGACCTGGTGATGCCGATGTGGGAGCGGCTCGAGGCCGCCTGGGGTCCGGCCCGTGATGTGCGCGACCATCAGCCGCTGCTGGCGTTGTCCAGTCACCCCGGCTGCGAGCTCGACACCGGGGTGCGCCAGGTGCGGCCCGAGGAGTTGGACGCGTACCTGGTGGCCGCCGTCGACATGTTCATCGGCGAGGTGGGGGTCGACCCGCGGCTAGGCGACGGCGGTCGCGGCTACCGGCGGCGGGTGGCCAGCCTGATCACAGCCGGGCGCGCCTGGGCGCGGTTCGAGCACGGCCAGGTCGTCTTCAAGGCCGAGGTGGGCTCGCAATCCCCGAGCGTGGGCCAGATCCAGGGGGTGTGGGTGCACCCGGAGTGGCGCGGGCTGGGACTGGGTACCGCCGGCACGGCCACGGTCGCCGCGGTGATCGTCGGCACCGGGCGAACGGCCAGCCTGTACGTCAACGACTTCAACACGGTGGCGCGGGCCGCCTACGCGCGAGTGGGCTTCACCGAGATCGGCACCTTCGCGACGGTGCTGCTGGATTAGGAGCCCCGCCGGCAGAGCGTTTTTGGCCGGCGAGTGTGCGCCTGGCCGCACGCTCGCCGCTCACTGTGCGGCTGGCCCGGCCCCGCGAACGCCCGCAATCCACGCATAACGGTTGGGTCTCGGTGTGTCGGCGCCGCAGCGCAGGGCGCAGTTCTTAACATTTGCACCGATGGTAACCAAGACAACATTTGCCTCATCCGCCTCAGGCCTGCTGCTGGCCGCGGTCATCGTTCTGTCCGGATGCACGCCACGGCCCGACGGCCCGGGCCCGGCAGCGGAGAAGTTCTTCCGCGCCCTGGCCATCGGCGACACGGCGACGGCCGCGCAGCTCAGCGACAGCCCGAACGAGGCCCGCGAGGCGCTCAACGCGGCCTGGTCCGGCCTGCAGGCATCCCACCTCGACGCGCAGCTCCTCAACGCCAAGTACGCCGAGGACAGCGGCACCGTCGGCTACCGCTTCACCTGGCACCTGCCCAAGAACCGGACCTGGACCTACGACGGCCAGCTGAAAATGGCACGCGACGAGGGGCACTGGGCGGTGCGGTGGACCACCACGGCGCTGCACCCCAAGCTGGGGGAGCACCAGACGTTCGCGTTGCGCGCCGACCGGCCGCACCGCGCCTCGGTGAACGAACCCAGCGGCAGCGACGTGCTGGTGCCCGGCTACCTGTACCACTACACGCTCGACGCCACCCAGGCCGGGCCAGCCCTTTCCGGCACGGCACACGCGATCGTCGACGTGCTGCACCCCTTCAACGAGGCCCTCAACGACCCGCAGCTGCTCGCCGAGCAGGCCAGCTCGACGCCCCACCCGGTGGATCTGGGGGTGACGCTGCACCCCGACGACAATGACAAAGTGTCCCCGCTGGTCGGGCACCTGCCCGGTGTCGTGGTCACCCCGCAGCCCGAGATGCTGCCCACCGACCCGCATTTCGCGCCGACGGTCATCTCCGCGGTGAAGAAGGCCGTGATCGACCAGCTCGACGGCGAACCGGGCTGGCGGGTGGTCAGCGTCAACCAGAACGGTGTCGAGGTCGAGGTGCTGCACGAGGTGCAGGGGTCACCGGCGCCGTCGGTGTCGATCACCCTGGACCGCACGGTGCAGAACGCCGCGCAGCACGCGGTGGACACCCGGGGCGGCAAGGCGATGATCGTCGTGATCAAGCCGTCGACCGGAGAGATACTGGCAATCGCGCAGAATGGCGGCGCCGATGCCGACGGCCTGCTGGCCACCAACGGGCTGTTCCCGCCCGGGTCGACGTTCAAGATGGTCACCGCCGGCGCGGCCGTCGACCGGGACATGGCCACCCCCAACACCATGCTGGGCTGCCCGGGCCATCTCGACATCGGGCACCGCACCATCCCCAATTACGGCGGCTTCGATCTCGGCGTGGTGCCGATGTCGCGGGCGTTCGCGAGCTCGTGCAACACCACCTTTGCCGAGCTCAGCAGCAAGATGCCGCCGCGCGGCCTGACGCAGGCGGCCTCCCGCTACGGCATCGGGCTGGACTACCAGGTCGACGGCATCACCACGGTGACCGGCTCGGTGCCGCCGACGGTCGACCTCGCCGAGCGCACCGAAGACGGCTTCGGCCAGGGCAAGGTGCTGGCCAGCCCGTTCGGCATGGCCCTGGTGGCGGCGACGGTCGCCGCGGGCAAGACCCCGGTTCCGCAGCTGATCGTGGGGCGGCAGACCGCCGTCCAGGGCGACACCACGCCGATCAGCCCGAAGATGGTCGACGCCCTGCGGCCGATGATGCGGCTGGTGGTGACCAACGGGACCGCCAAGGAGATCGCGGGATGCGGCGCGGTGTACGGGAAGACCGGTGAGGCCGAGTTTCCCGGCGGATCGCATTCCTGGTTCGCCGGCTACCGCGGCGACCTGGCCTTCGCGGCGCTGATCGTGGGGGGCGGCAGCTCGGAATACGCCGTCCGGATGACCAAGGTGATGTTCGAGTCGCTGCCGCCGGACTTCTTGGCGTAGCCCCATGGTGGCGACCCGCTGCGCCCGGCGACGCCGCGCTTGCGATCGCCACTGGTCCCATGGTGGCGACCCGCTGCGCCCGGCGACGCCGCGCTTGCGATCGCCACTGGTCCCATGGTGGCGACCCGCTGCG
>NZ_JAPIYN010000004.1:8824-45974 GCF_035617725.1 Mycobacterium sp. 94-17 | reverse complement strand
CCCTGGCGCCGCGCCCGCCCGGGCCGCATCAGCGGTAAATTGCGAGCATGACCGATACCGGCGGCGACATGGTGGCCCTGCGGGTTTCCGACGCCGACCGCAACGGCACGATGCGGCGACTGCACAACGCCGTCGCGCTCGGGCTTATCGACATCGACGAGTTCGAGCAGCGCTCGTCGCAGGTGTCCTACGCGCGCACGCGGGGCGAGTTGGACGGCCTGGTCGGCGATCTGCCGGGACCGGGCGCCATCGTCACCTCCGCGGCCGACCGGGTGGAACTGCGGGGCTGGGCCGGCTCGCTCAAGCGCCACGGCGAATGGACGGTGCCCACCCGCCTGGCCCTGGTCCGCCGCCTGGGCTCGGTGGAGCTCGACCTCACCAAGGCCCGGTTCGCGGGGCCGGTGGTGGTCGTCGAACTCGACATGCGATTCGGCTCGGTGGAGATCCGCTTGCCCGACGGCGCCAGCGCGTCGATCGACGACGTCGAGGTGTACGTGGGCAGCGCCAGCGACCGGCGCAAGGACCCGCCCGGCGAGGGCAGGCCGCACGTCGTGCTGACCGGGCGGGTGGTGTGCGGCTCGGTGGTCATCCGGGGACCGCGCCGCTTGCTGCTGCGCCGCCCGCGGCCGTGAGGCGTCCCGCGGACCGCGGCTAAGCTGATCGCATGCCCGCTCGCACCGCGCTTTCGCCCGGAGAGTTGTCCCCGACTCTGCCGGTGCCCGGCAGCATCGCGCGCCCAGAGTACGTCGGCAAGCCCACAGCCCAGGAGGGCACCGAACCGTGGGTGCAGACACCCGAGGTGATCGAGAAGATGCGTGTCGCCGGCCGGATCGCGGCCGGCGCGCTGGTGGAGTCGGGCAAAGCCGTCGCCCCCGGCGTGACCACCGACGAGCTGGACCGGATTGCGCACGAGTACATGGTCGACCATGGCGCCTACCCCTCCACGCTGGGCTACAAAGGCTACCCGAAGTCGTGCTGCACGTCGCTCAACGAGGTCATCTGCCACGGAATTCCCGACTCGACGGTGATCGCCGACGGTGACATCGTCAACATCGACGTCACGGCCTACATCGACGGGGTGCACGGCGACACCAATGCCACGTTCCTGGCCGGTGATGTCTCGGAAGAACACCGGCTGCTGGTGGAACGAACCCGGGAGGCGACGATGCGCGCCATCAACGCCGTCAAGCCGGGACGCGCCCTTTCGGTCGTCGGCCGCGTCATCGAGTCGTACGCAAACCGGTTCGGCTACAACGTCGTTCGCGACTTCACCGGTCACGGTATCGGCACCACGTTCCACAACGGCCTGGTGGTCTTGCACTACGACCAGCCGTCGGTGTCCACCATCATGCAACCGGGGATGACGTTCACCATCGAACCGATGATCAACCTCGGCGGCCTGGACTACGAGATCTGGGACGACGGCTGGACGGTGGTCACCAGGGACCGCAAGTGGACCGCGCAGTTCGAACACACCCTGCTGGTCACCGAGACCGGCGTGGAAATCCTCACCTTGCCGTGACGGCGTGAGCGGGGCGCTGCTGGTTGCCGGCACCAGCTCCGACGCCGGGAAATCGGTGGTGGTGGCCGGGCTGTGCCGGTTGCTGGCCCGGCGCGGGGTGCGGGTCGCCCCGTTCAAGGCGCAGAACATGTCCAACAACTCCGTGGTGACCGTCGAAGGCGGTGAGATCGGCCGCGCGCAGGCGATCCAGGCGCGCGCGGCGGGGCTGGAGCCCAGCGTGCGGTTCAACCCGATCCTGCTCAAGCCGGGCAGCGACCGCACCTCGCAGCTGGTGATCATGGGTCAGGTCGCCGAGTCGGTCAGCGCGAAAAGCTATGTGCGGCATCGTGATCGACTAGCCTCCATCGTCCTCGACGAATTACGTTGCCTGCTCGATGAATTCGACGCGGTGATCTGTGAGGGGGCGGGCTCTCCCGCCGAAATCAACCTGCGCGCCACCGATCTGGCCAACATGGGGCTGGCCCGGGCCGCGAATCTGCCGGTGGTTCTGGTCGGCGACATCGACCGAGGCGGCCTGCTGGCCCATCTGTTCGGCACGGTCGCGGTGCTCGAACCGGACGACCAGGCGCTGATCGCCGGGTTCATCGTCAACAAGTTCCGCGGTGATCCCGCGCTGCTGGAACCCGGGTTGCGGCAGCTTCGCGAGATGACCGGCCGCCCCACCTACGGCGTGCTGCCCTACGCCGACGAGCTGTGGCTGGACGCCGAGGACTCGCTGTCGGTGGTCGCACACCGGGTCATCGGCACCCCCGCACCCCCGCGGGGCGGCGAATGGCTGCGGGTCGCCGCCATCCGGTTGCCGCGGATCTCCAACTCCACCGACGTCGAGGCGCTGGCCTGCGAACCGGGCGTGCTGGTGCGCTGGGTCGACGACCCCGCCGACCTCGCCGACACCGACCTGATCGTCGTCCCCGGCAGCAAAGCGACGGTGGCCGACCTGTCGTGGCTGCGCGATCGCCGGCTGGCCGACGCGATCGGCGCGCATGCCCGCGCCCGCAAGCCGGTGCTGGGGATCTGTGGTGGATTTCAGATGCTGTGCCGTCGCCTGGATGATCCGGTGGAATCCGGGACCGCGGGCGTGCCCGGGCTGGGCCTGCTCGACGTCGACATCACCTTCCACCCGGACAAGACCTTGCGCCGCTGGCAGCAACCGCTGGCTGGCTACGAGATCCATCACGGGCGGGTCACCCGGTGCGGCGAGCAAACCTGGTTCGCGTCCGGGGCGGATCCGCGGCCGCAGGGTGTGGTGCGCGGCGCGGTCTTCGGGACCCATTGGCACGGTCTGCTCGACAACGACGATTTCCGGCGTGCGTGGCTCGGCCGGGTCGCCGGCGCGGCCGGCCGCGCCGGCTTCGTGGTCGGTGAGGTCAGCGTCACCGCGCGCCGCGACGCCCAGCTCGACCTCGCCGCCGACCTACTGGCGTCCCATCTCGACATCGACAGCGTTCTCAATTTGCTTGACGGTCCACCGCCAGGGCGGCCGCATCTCGCAATTCGGTTGCAGCCCTGAGGTATTCACTGTAATCGCGCTGCCGGCGTCAGCGTTGCCAACGCCGCCGAACTGTCCAATCCGCGCACGAGATGCCCAGAATCGTCGCGCTCGCACGCCGTTTGGCTGTAGCGTGCTGGGGTGTCTTCGATGATGACCACCCTGGACGGGTTCCCCGTGCCGGTGGTTGTAGCCGGCCCGGAGAACGGGGTCGTGGTCGTCATATTGGGCGACGAGGACCGCGCCCCGGCGGCGTATGACGCCGTGTGCGAGCGCCTGCACACCGCGGCGCTGCGCACGGTGGTGATCGGCTTCGACCCACGCCTGACCCCGAAGTCGGTGATCGGCCTCCTCGACTCACTGGGCGTCGGGTGGGCCGTGGTAATGGGCGATCGCACCGGCGGCGAGCTCGCGTGGGAGCTGAGCGCGACCCGGCTGGGCCGGTTCGTCGGGCTGGTGGTGATCGATCGCGGCCATCCGCGGGCGGCCGATTACGAGGGCGTCAGCACCGACGGGCACTGCCCCCCGGTCGAGATCGGCACCACCGTGCTGGTCAGTTCGCCGGCCGCCCGGGCGGTGGCCCAGGCCAGCCAGCGCTACGTCTACGCCGAATACCGGGTGGTGCACCTGGGGCGGCGCAGCGTGCAGGAGTCGACGGCGCAGCTGGCCGCCGAGATCGTCTTGCGCACCAGCACCTGGTAGCAGCTGGTTGACTGACCGTCATGGCCGGTGAAGAAAGTGCTGTGACCGATCCGAATGCCGCGATGCTGACGCTGACCGCGCTCGAACGACTGATCGGCGGCGGCGAGGTGGACACCGTCGTCGTGGCGTTCGCCGACATGCAGGGCCGGCTGGTCGGGAAGCGGATCGACGCCCGGCTGTTCGTCGACGACGTGGCCGCCCACGGCGCCGAGTGCTGCGGCTACCTGCTGGCGGTCGATGTCGACATGAACACCGTCGGCGGCTATGCGATGTCGAGCTGGGACACCGGATACGGTGACACGGTGGCCAGGCCCGACCTGTCCACCTTGCGGCGCGTCCCTTGGCTGCCCGGTACGGCGTTGGTGATCGCCGACGTGGGCTGGGCCGACGGCGGCCCGGTCGCCGTGTCGCCGCGGGCGATCCTGCGCCGCCAGCTCGACCGGCTGGCCGGGCACGGTCTGGCCGCCGACGTGGCCACCGAGCTGGAGTTCATCGTGTTCGACGAGACCTACCGGCAGGCCTGGGCCGACGGGTACCGCGGGCTCACCCCGGCGAGCGACTACAACATCGACTACGCGATCTCTGCCTCGTCGCGGATGGAGCCGCTGCTGCGCGATATCCGGCGGGGGATGATGGGCGCCGGCCTGCACTTCGAAGCCGTCAAGGGCGAATGCAACAGGGGGCAGCAGGAAATCGGCTTCCGCTACGCCGACGCGCTGGTCACCTGCGACAACCACGTCATCTACAAGAACGGCGCCAAGGAGATCGCCGACCAGCACGGCAAGAGTCTGACGTTCATGGCCAAATACGATGAGCGAGAAGGGAACAGCTGTCACATTCACCTGTCCCTGCGTGATCCGCAGGGCGGCGCGGTGTTCGCCGATCCCAGCCGCCCGCACGGCATGTCGTCGGTGTTCTGCGGTTTCCTGGCCGGACTGCTGGCGTCCTTGGGCGAGCTCACCCTGTTCTACGCGCCGAACATCAACTCCTACAAGCGATTCGCCGACGGCAGTTTCGCGCCCACCGCGCTGGCATGGGGGTTGGACAATCGCACCTGCGCGCTGCGGGTGGTCGGCAATGGGCCCAGCACCCGGGTCGAGTGCCGGGTTCCCGGCGGCGACGTCAACCCGTATCTCGCGGTGGCGGCGATCGTCGCCGGCGGGCTGTACGGTATCGAACGGGGCCTGACGCTCCCGGAGCCCTGCGCCGGCAATGCCTACCACGCTCCCGGCGTCCCGCGGCTGCCCGGCACGCTCGCCGAGGCGGCCTCGGCGTTCGAGAGCTCGACGCTCGCGCGGGACGCGTTCGGCGACGACGTCGTCGCCCACTACCTGAACAACGCCCGGGTGGAGCTGGCGGCGTTCAACGCGGCCGTCACCGACTGGGAGAGGATGCGCGGGTTTGAACGCATGTGAGGCACACGGTGGCGACCGGCCGCGCCCCGTGGTCGGCCTGACCACCTACCTCGAGCAGGTGCAGAGCGGCACCTGGGACATCCGCGCCGGGTACCTGCCGGCCGACTACTTCGAGGGTGTGATAGCGGCCGGCGGGATCGCGGTGCTGTTGCCGCCGCAACCGGTGGACGCCGCGATCGTCGCCTCGGTCCTGGACGGGCTGCACGCGCTGGTGATCACCGGCGGGTACGACCTCGACCCCGCCGGCTACGGCCAGCAAGCGCACCCGGCCACCGACCCGCCCCGCGCGGACCGCGACGCGTGGGAGTTCGCGTTGTTGCGGGGTGCGCTGCGGCGGGGCCTGCCGGTGCTGGGAATCTGCCGCGGCGCCCAGGTGCTCAACGTCGCGCTGGGCGGCACCCTGCATCAGCACCTGCCCGACGTGCTCGGGCACGGCGGACATCGGGCCGGCAACGGGGTGTTCACCAGGCTGCCGGTGTGCACCGTGCCGGGCACCCGGCTGGCCGCGTTGGTCGGCGAGTCCACCGATGCGCCGAGCTACCACCATCAGGCCGTCGACCGGGTGGGGGACGGCCTGATGGTCAGCGCGCGGGACGCCGACGGCGTCGTGGAGGCGCTGGAGCTGCTCGGGGACAGGTTTGTGCTTGCGGTGCAATGGCATCCGGAACAGTCGCTCGACGACCTGCGGTTGTTCGCCGGGATCGTCGACGCCGCGCGGTCCTATGCGGGACGCGTGTGAGCACCGCGCGGCTGATCAACCCCGCGACCGAGGAGGCGCTGGGCGTGGTCGAGCACACCGACGCCGAGGCGATCGACGACGCGGTCGGCCGGGCGCGCGCGGCCCAGCGCCGGTGGGCGCGGCTGGCCCCGGCCGAACGTGCCGCCGCATTGCGGTCTTTCGCCGCCGCCGTCGACGCCCATCGCGACGAGCTGGCCGCGGTCGAGGTCGCCAACTCGGGGCACCCCATCACCGCGGCCGAATGGGAGGCCAGTCACGTCCGCGACGTGTTGAACTTCTACGCGGCGAGTCCGGAACGATTGTCCGGCAAGCAGATTCCCGTGGCGGGCGGGCTGGACGTCACGTTCAACGAGCCGATGGGCGTGGTCGGGGTGATCACCCCCTGGAACTTTCCGATGCCCATCGCATCGTGGGGCTTCGCGCCCGCCCTGGCCGCGGGCAACGCCGTGCTGATCAAACCCGCGGAGGCCACGCCGCTGACCACGATCCGGCTCGGCGAGCTGGCGGCGCACGCCGGGCTCGACCCGGACCTGCTGCAAGTGCTGCCGGGCCGGGGCGCGGTCGTCGGGGAGCGGTTCGTCACCCATCCCGGCATCCGCAAGATCGTGTTCACCGGATCCACGGACGTCGGCAAGAAGGTGATGACCGGCGCGGCCGCCGAGGTGAAGCGGGTGACCCTGGAACTGGGCGGCAAGAGCGCCAACATCGTGTTCGCCGACTGCGACCTGGAGCGCGCCGCGGCGACCGCACCGGCCGGGGTGTTCGACAATGCGGGACAGGACTGCTGCGCCCGCAGCCGAATCCTGGTGCAGCGCAGCGTCTATGACCGGTTCATGGCACTGCTCGAGCCCGCCGTCACCGGCGTCGTCGTCGGTGACCCGGCATCCCGGGACACCGAGATGGGCCCGCTGGTCTCGGCGGCGCACCGCGACAAGGTGGCGTCCTATGTGCCCGACGGCGCCCCCGTCGCCTTCCGCGGCACTGCACCGGCCGGCCGCGGATTCTGGTTCCCGCCGACCGTTCTGACCCCGCAGCGCACCGATCGGTGCGTCACCGACGAGATCTTCGGCCCCGTCGTCACGGTGCTGGCCTTCGACGACGAGCACGACGCCATCACCCTGGCCAACGACACCGGCTACGGGCTGTCCGGGTCGATCTGGACCGACGACCTGTCCCGCGCGCTGCGCGTCTCGCGCGCGGTCGAATCCGGGAATCTGTCGGTGAATTCGCACTCGTCGGTTCGGTACAACACGCCGTTCGGCGGGTTCAAGCAGTCGGGGCTGGGCCGCGAGCTGGGCCCGGATGCCCCGTTGCACTTCACCGAGACCAAGAACGTGTTCATCGCGATCGGAGAGGGGTAGGCGGTGGCGGTCGATCTCACCCGGCGATTGGCGGACCGCGTGGCCGTCGTCACCGGCGCCGGCGGCGGCATCGGGCTGGCCGCGGCGCGGCGGATGCATGGCGAGGGCGCCACCATCGTGGTGGCCGACATCGACGACGACGCGGGCGGCGCGGCGGCCGAGGAGCTGTCCGGCGTGTTCGTGCACACCGACGTGTCCGACGAGGCCGCCGTCAACGCGCTTTTCGACACCGCGGTGCGGGTGCACGGCCGCGTCGACATCGCGTTCAACAACGCAGGCATCTCACCGCCCGACGACGACCTCATCGAGAACACCGAACTGCCTGCGTGGCAACGTGTTCAAGATGTCAACCTGAAGTCGGTATACCTGTGCTGCCGGGCGGCGTTGCGGCACATGGTCCCCGCGCAGCGGGGGTCGATCATCAACACGGCGTCGTTCGTGGCCGTCCTGGGGTCGGCGACGTCACAGATCTCCTACACCGCCTCCAAGGGCGGCGTACTGGCCATGTCGCGGGAGCTGGGTGTGCAGTTCGCCCGGCAGGGTATCCGGGTGAACGCGCTGTGCCCCGGGCCGGTCGACACCCCGCTGTTGCGCGAGCTGTTCGCCAAGGACCCCGAGCGCGCCGCGCGCCGGCTGGTGCACGTCCCGGTGGGCCGCTTCGCCGACCCGGCCGAAATCGCTTCGGCGGTAGCGTTTCTGGCCAGCGACGACGCATCCTTCATCACCGCGTCGACGTTCATGGTCGACGGCGGCATCAGCGCGGCCTATGTCACCCCGCTTTAGCCGCCGTACTTGTTGGCCGGGTGTGAGGCGGCCGGCTCGCTGACCGCGACCAGGCGGATGGGCTCGCCGAACCGGTCCGCGCGCGAACGCTCCATGATGCGGGCGGCGGCCGCCCAGGTGCGTGGCGCCGACAGCACGCCGACCGGCGACGCGCAGCGCAGGTCCGCACGCACGCCACCCGCGGCCGGCTTGGGGAACAGCGAACGCAGGGCCGCGGTCTTGTTCATGGAATTGAGGTGGCCGATCGCGAAGTCCCTCGGCGCGGTCACCGAGTTGAGTTTCGACAGCGACGGGGTGACCGCGCCGAGCTCGGCTTCGAAGGTCGTCAGCGGCGACGACGACAACTGCCGGAGGGCGTCGGGTATCACCGACATCACGTCGCCGCCGGCCGAGATCACGTCCGGCGCCGACTGCAGGGCCCAATTGCGTGTGGTCACCACCGGGTCGCCGGGCGGAGCGGGGAAGACAGACAGAGTCACCGCGGCGGCCGCCGACTGGGCGTAGGCGTGCATGGCGTCGGCGTTCTGCGCCCACATCGCTTCGTATTCGTTGTCGGCGTTCGCGATCGCCGCGCTGTGTTGGCCCAGACAATTCGCCGACACCAGCGAGAGTCGTCGGGTGCGGTTGCCGGCGATCGCCTGCGGCGGCACCGTCGCCGCGAACGCCGACTGGTGCGCGCCGGCCGCCGCCGCGAGCTGGGTGGCCGCCTGTCCGCTTCGCGCCGCGACGGCGTCGAGCCAGTCCACGTGGCGCGTCGCGGCTTCGACGAGCGCCCTGCCTTTGGGGCACGCCGCCAGCTGTGGGCTCACCGCCCGGTATTCGGCCGCCGCCGTGGCGAGCCGCGCCGCCAACGTTTCCCACGCCGCGGCGGCCCGCATCATCGATCCCGCGCCGGGACCCGAATACATCAACGCGGAGTTGGCCTCCGGAGGTAGCGTCGCGAAATCCATCACAGTCCCCGCCTGCCTGCGGCGTTGCCGGTGTTGCCCGAAAACATGAGGGTCTTCTTTCCCGAGATCGACACGAGTGGTGCGAGCCGCGGGACGCGGGCGCCTCGCGCGAGCACACAGTGCATCGGCAGGACACGCCCGGTCCGGGCGTGGCGATCAGCGCCGGGCGACGCAGATGGAGGTCAAGATATCTCGGTCGGTTGCGACGGCCGTGGGCGCGCGGGACTGGGCGTCGCCGGGCGCGAACCCGATCGGGGTGAACGACAGCGGCACCGGCATGAGCACCGATTGCACGGACAGGCGGTTCCACGTCGAGGGTCGTTCCTTGGTCATCCACGCGTTGCGGAACGGCTTCTTGGTGGTCTTGTTGGCCGGTGCCGAAGGCTGGGACGCGGCCAGCGCGGATCTGCTCAGGACGACGGGATGGCCGGGCGTCAGCGCGGCATGCGCCCCCTCGGCTCCCGGCGGCGCCGCCGCCGCGAGGCCGGGCTGCGGCCCCGATGCCGTGATCACGGCGATGAACGCCCCCAGAGCTGCGGCGACCGCGATGGTCTGTCGCCATCGCCGAGTCACATCACCACCACCCTGGAACACCACAGTGCACCGAATGTACCGTGCAAAAAGCGGTGAACGGTCCCAGCAAGCTGTGAACTCGATCCGAGTCCGGTGTGTGTTTGCGCAGCTACGACGGGAAAACGAGGAGCGGAATCGCCATCTCCGCCGCGCTGCCCCCGCCGTGAAAGCCGACCAGGCGGGCCGTTTCGGCAGGCTCATGGGCCGTGGCCAGCACCGCGGCGTCGCCGGAACACACCACGATCACGTCGCCCAGGCGCTCGGCGTGTGGCGCGCTGACCGGCCCGAACATCCCGGTGGCCACCGCCTGCTCGCGGCTGCACACGGTGGCCCGGCCGTCCAGCAGCTCGCCCCACGCGGCGCGCACGTCGCCGGCGGCGCCGGGCTCGGTGTGCAGGTAGCGCACCCGCGGCTCGCCGGCCACCACCCGGATCCCCGCGGCCAGTCGGGGATCGGCGTCGAGGTCGATGCGGGACCCGGGTGCGACGTTGATCCCGCCGTGGTCGGCGGTCACCAGCAGCGTCGCGTTCGCGGGCAGGGCGTCGAGCAGTCGTGACAGCAGCGCGTCGACGTTCGCCGCGGCGCTGTGCCACGCCTCCGAGCCGATCCCGAACACGTGCGCGGCGGTGTCGAGTTCCGCGGTGTAGCCGTACACCAGCCCGGGCGCCGCGCGCAGCTCGTCGGCCACCAGCAGCGCGTAGTCGTCGCCGGGGTGGGCCGGCTGTATCTCGGCGCCGCGGTAGGCGGCCTCGGTCAGTCCGCTGCCGACGAACGGCGCGGGCAGCACGGCGCGGGCACGCACACCGGCCCGGTGGAGCCGTTCGAACCAGGTCGGCACCGGTTGCCACGCGGCCGGGGGCGGGTCGTCACGCCACCGGACGTGGTTGAGCACCCGATCGGTGCCGGGCACCCTGAGCGTGAAGCCCAGGATGCCGTGCTCACCGGGTAGCGCACCGGTGCCCAACGACACCAGGCTGGTCGGTGTGGTCGACGGGAAGGTGCAGTCCAGCCGGGTCAGTCGCCCGGCGGCGCCCGCCAGGGCGGGGGCCAGCAGCGGCGCGTCACCGGCCAACTCGGGCAGCAGGTGCCAGCCCATGCCGTCGACCAGCACGACGAGCACCCGGTCGATGCGGCCGGCCCGTTCCGTCAGCCCCAGCCGGTCGACGGCGCCCGGGACGTCCAGCAGTGCCGCGGCGGCCGGCAGCACGTCACAGATGGAACCGGGCACGAGCCCTAGTGTGACACCCGCGCCAGCCGCAGGCTGGTGACCCGCAGCTGGCGGTCGGTGCACTCGGCGACGGCGCGAACCTGTTCGGGCGACAGCCGGCCGCACAGCCGGCCCCAGTGCGTGGCCACCACATCACCGGCGGCCACGTCGGGCACCGCGCTGTAACCGTCGGCCCACACCTCGAGCACGCGCGCCGACGGCGGCGACAGCGACAGGGCCCGACCATCCCAGGCGAGCCCGCGGCGCGACACCTCGACCCGGTCTCGGTCCCGGGAAAGCACTGTGCCCCAGCTGATTCGGCAGCTATCGAGCACGCTGAGCGGCTGCTCGACATTAGTGCTGCGGCCTGCGCCCAGGAACCGGGTCCACGGGTACACCCCGAACACGTGGAAGCAGTGGTTGCCGGCCGCCTCGCCGGCCAGCTCCGTGGTGAGATGCGACCAGTAGCGGCCCGCCTGCGGGCCGATGATCGCGAGCAGCGCGTCGAAGAACTGCCGGGGGTCCAGCTCGGCGCCGACACCGCCGCCGAGCCAATACGACTCGACCAGACGGTAATCCAGCGGGTCGGCGATGCCGGTCAGTGTCGACAGCACCCGCAGATAGGGCCATGCGCCGGAAAACCCGGTCGCCGCCCTGAGCACGTCGGCGGCCGACCCGTCGCGCAGCGTGGCGCCCAACGGCGGACCGCAATAGCCGAGCGCGTTGGGCGCGTAGGCGTAGCGGGCGAACATGTCGGCGCCGCGAGTGTCGGTCAAGTGCGCCCCACCAGCTTGGCGGCATCCTTGTGCAAGCGCCCGAAGTTGTAGTAGGCCGCGCACGCCCCCTCCGGCGACACCATGCACGTCCCGATCGGGGTCTCCGGTGTGCACGCGGTGCCGAAAACCTTGCATTCCCAAGGCTTGAGCACGCCCTTGAGCACCTCACCGCACTGGCACGCCTTCGGGTCGGCGACCCGCACGCCGGGCATCGCGAACCGCAGCTCGGCGTCGAACTCGGCGAAGTCGTCGTGTAGCCGCAGGGCGCTTTGCGAGATGAAGCCCAGCCCGCGCCATTCGAAGTGCGGGCGCAGCGCGAACACCTTGCCCATCAGCGCCAGCGCCGCGGGGTTGCCGTGCTCGGGCACCACGCGCTTGTACTGGTTCTCCACTTCGCAGCGGCCCTCGCGGATCTGGCGCAGCAGCATCGCCACCGAGGCCAGGATGTCCAGCGGCTCGAATCCGGCCACCACCAACGGCTTTCGATACACCTCCGGCACGAAGCGGTAGGGGCGGTTGCCGACTACGGTGGACACGTGCCCGGGGCCGATGAAACCCGAGAGCCGCAGGTCCGGCGACTCGAGGATGGCCCGGATCGGCGGGACGATCGTGACGTGGTTGCAGAAGACGCTGAAATTAGGCAGGCCCAGCTCGCGCGCCCGCACCAGCGTCACCGCGGTCGACGGCGCGGTCGTCTCGAAACCGATGGCGAAGAACACCACCTGCTTGTCGGGCTGGTCGATCGCGATCTTCAGCGCATCCAGCGGCGAATAGACGAACCGCACGTCAGCGCCGCGGGCCTTGGCGTCCAGCAGGCTGCCGTGCGAGCCGGGCACCCGCATCATGTCCCCGAAGCAGGTGAAGATCACGTCGGGCCGGCCGGCCAGCCACATCGCGTCATCGATGCGTCCCATCGGGATCACGCACACCGGGCAGCCCGGGCCGTGCACCAGTTCGACGTTGTCGGGCAGCAGATGTTCGATGCCGTGCCGGTAGATCGTGTGCGTGTGCCCGCCGCACACCTCCATGAATTTGAAGTCCCCGCCGCCCGTCCCGGCCAGATGCCCGATGGCCGCCAGCAGCCTGCGGGCCGCGGCCGGATCGCGGAATTCGTCAACGAATTTCATTGCCCCTCCTCGTCACACGATGGCCGACGAATCGAAGGCCTGCATTTCGGTGCTGTAGGCGTCGCCGAGTTTCTTGATGGCCGCCAGCGTGAGCAACGCCTCGGTCTCGTCGATCCTGGCCATCGCGAACCCGACATGCACCAGCACCCAGTCGTCGGGCCCGGGCATGTCGTTCTCCAGCAGCCGCACGCTGATGGCGCGTTGCACACCGCTAACGTCGACCTTGGCTAAATAGTTTGCCGGATCGGTGATTTCGACGATCCGGCCCGGAATTCCCAGACACATGCGCATTCCTCCTTTCGGCGGTGCTCAGCAGATCCTCGGCAACGGATCCCCGACGAGCATGTCGACGATCCGGGTGCCGCCGAACCCGGTTCTCAGCACCACGCTTTCGGCGGGCTCGGTGACCACTTCGCCGACCTCGGCCGCGTCGGCGCCCAGCGGGTGTGACCGCAGCGCCTCCAGCCCGGCCCGCGCCTCCTGCGGCGCGACGACAGCGACGAACTTGCCCTCGTTGGCGACGTACAGGGGGTCGATGCCGAGCAACTCGCAGGCGCCGTTGACCGTGGGCGCCACTGGAAGTCGCTCCTCTTCGAGCAGCACCCCGAGCCCGCAGGCCTGGGCCAGCTCGTTGCACACCGTGCCCACCCCGCCCCGCGTCGCGTCACGCATCCATCGGGTGGACGGGGCGGCCGCCAGCAGCGACTCCACCAGTGGGCTGATCGAGGCGGTGTCGGAGGCGATGTCGGCCTCGATGGCCAAATCGCCGCGGGCCAGCATCACCGCCATGCCGTGATCGCCCATCGATCCCGACAGCAGCACCTTGTCCCCGGCGCGCACCGACTGCGCCGACAGCGTGCGGCCCGCGGGGATGACACCGGTGCCGGTGGTGGTGACGAACAGCCCGTCGGCCGCGCCCCTGGGCACCACCTTGGTGTCGCCGGTGACCACCTGCACGCCCGCCGCCGCGGCGGCCGCGGCCATGTCGGCGACGATCTCCTTCAACTCGGCGATGGGGAACCCTTCCTCGAGCACGAACGCCGCCGAGATCCAGGCCGGCACGGCACCGGCCACCGCGAGGTCGTTGCAGGTGCCATGGATGGCGAGTTCGCCGATGGACCCGCCGGGAAACCGCCTGGGCTGCACCACAAACGAGTCGGTCGACATCGCCAGCCGCTCGCCGCCGGGCAAACTGAGCACCGCGCCGTCGCCCAGCGACTCCAGCAGCGGGTTGCGAAACGCCTCCACGAACACCGCGTCCAGCAGCGCCGCCGACGCCTTGCCTCCCGCCCCGTGGGCCAGGGTCACATGGTCGTCGAGGAGCCGGGGGCGACGCCGGCGGAACGACTCGATGCGCTCGATCACGTCGCCTTCGCCGAACCGCGGTCCGGACGACAGGTAGTCACCCGCCGGTTTGTTCATCATGCCGCCCCCAAACCTTGATCGCCGCCGAGACATTCGTGTACCGCCAGCCACAACTGATAACCCAGCAGCGCCTGCGACTCCTGGATCCGGTGCACGCTTTGCGAACGAACGACGAAGCAGGCGTCCACGTTCGGGTTGTCCACGAAGGCGCCGCCGTCGTAGCCGGCGAAGCCGATGGTGTACAAGCCGCGGTTGCGCGCCTCGGACAGCGCGGTCAGCAGGTTGGGCGAATTGCCGCTGGTCGACATCGCGATCGCGATGTCGCCGTCCTTCGCGCGGGCGATCAGCTGCCGCGCGAACACCAGCTCGAAACCGACGTCGTTGCCCAGTGCCGTCAGGATCGCCTGGTCGGCGGTCAACGACCACGCCGGCAGCGGCTTGCCCAGCGGTGGCCGCGCGAACAGGCCCGCGAGCGTGGTGCAGTCGGTGCAGCTGCCGCCGTTGCCGAAGGTGAACATCCGTCCGCCGCAGGCGAATCGGCGTGCCAGCTCGCGCGCCGCCGCTGCCAGCAGGTCGGCGTTGGCGTCCAGCGTGGCACGGCGTAGCGCCAGGCTTTCCGACGCCTTCGCCTGCGCGGACGCGGCCAGGTCGGTGAGCAGCGCGGAGGGGTCGTCCTCTTCGGCGTCGATGAACGGGTACAGGAAGTTGGTCGGCTCGTCGGTGGGGCTCATGAGCCATCCTCCTCATCGACGCGGCAGATCGCCGTGCCCGCGTGCACCAGCACCAGATCGCCAACCTCGACGGGGCCGACGAGGGCGGTGACCACGTCCTCGATTCCCCGTGCGGTCCGCACGCGCGCCTGACCGTCGTCGGCCGCGCTCACCACCTCGCCCGGCCGGCCTTCGTCACTGCACGTGACGCACACGCCGTTGTCGTTGTCGTTGTCGCACCTGGGTTTGAGCAACCCGGGATGCTCGAAACACACGTGCGTCAGCTCCCACAGCAGGTGGTAGAACAGCACGAAGCCACCGGTGGCCGGCACTCGCGGGTCCGGATCGTCCAGCCACAGCACGTGATCGGCCATGGCGGTCGCGGGTGGCTCGCCGCTGCCGATCCAGATCGTGGTGACCCCCCAGGCCGGCGCACGGCGCATCACCGAGCGCACGTCCGCGTTGCCCACACCGGCGATCGCCACCACGATGTCGCCGGGCCGTACCGACACCCGTACCAGATCCACCAGATCGGGTCCGGTCAGCGCCACCGCGGGCAGGGCCCGCTTGCCCATGATCACCGGGTGCACGAACTCGACCGCGATGTGCAACGCATGCGGCTCCCACGCCGGCGCGATGGACCACATGGTGGCGCCCGCGGCGAACCGCTTGGCCAGCGTCAAAGCGGTGGCGGCCAGGTCCTCGGCCAGTTCGGCGCTGAGCCCGCGGTCGATGGCTGTGGTGATCATCGCGCCGACGCCTCCTCGGCCGCGGTCAGCACCGCCACCGCGGCCTGGCCCAGGGCCAGCCCGCCGTCGTTCGGCGGCACGAGGCGATGGGTGAGTACCTCAAAACCGTTCCGCCGCAACAGTATCCGGCAAGCATCCAGCAGCATTACGTTCTGGAACACCCCACCGGTGAGGCCCACCAGCGCGGTGTCGCCCGCCACCTGGGTGACCACCTCGGCGACGGCGGCGGCGACGGCCCGGTGAAACGCCGCGGCGAGCACCGCCGGTGGCGTCCCCGCGCGCAGCTCCGCGACCATGGCCCGCGCCATCGGGCCGGGATCGATCACCCCGTCGGGGAGCACGGCCAGCGACACCGGCGGCCGCGCACCCACGTCGCCGGCCGACGCTGCCAGCGCCTCCAGTTCGATCGCCGCTTGCCCCTCGTAGTCGATGCGATGCCGCACCCCGAGCAGGGAGGCGACCGCGTCGAACAGGCGGCCCACGCTCGAGCACGGCACGCAGCCCGTCGCGGTCTCCAATTGTGAACGGAGGAAACGTAATTCCTCAGCGGTCGCGGCGGCCACCGGCGCCAGGTCGGGGGTCCAGTCGATGCCGGCCGTCCACAACTGAGACAGCGCCATCCGCCACGGATTGCGCACCGCCGCGTCACCACCGGGCAGCGGCACCGCCATCAGGTGACCGGCCCGAACGAAACGATGGCTGCGGGTTCCGAGGGTGAGAACCTCACCACCCCAGATGGTTTCGTCGCAGCCGTAACCGGTGCCGTCGAAGGAGACCCCGACGATGGGCTCACCGAGGCGCCCGTGTTCGGCCAGCAGCGACACCACGTGGGCGTGGTGGTGCTGGACGAGGTCCAGCGGCCGCGCGCCGGCGTGCCGCTCCGCCCAGCCCCGGGTGTGATAGCCGGGATGCAGGTCGGCGGCCACCCGCGCCGGATCGCCGCGGATTCCGCTGAGCTGGGCCACCGCCCGCTCGAACGCGCGCAGCGTCTCCCAGGTGGCCATGTCGCCGATGTGGCCGGACAAGTAGGCCCGGCGGCCGTCGGTGAGGCAGAAGGTGTTCTTCAGCTCGCCGCCCACGGCCAGCACGGCCGGGCCGTCGAGCTTCAGGTCGATCGGCAGCGGGGCGTAGCCGCGTGACCGGCGGACCGGCAGTTCGTGGGCCGCCTGCTCGTCATGGACCACGCGCACCACCGAGTCGTCACACGGCACGTGAATCGGGCGGTCGTGGTCGAGCACCGCGTCGCAGAGCGCCGAAAGCCGTTGCCTGGCATCGCTATCGGTGAAGCAGATCGGCTCGTCGGAGCGGTTGGCGCTGGTGAGCACCAGCGTGTCGGGCGCAAGCCCCGGGCTGCCGGGCGCCGGCGCCAGCAGCAGGTGATGCACGGGGGAGTACGGCAGCATCAGCCCCAGCAGCGGGCTGCCCGGCGCGACGGCCTCCGCGACCGGCGCGCCGGCACGGCGCCGGAGCAATACGATCGGGCGGGCCGGACCGGACAGCACCCCGGCCTCGGTGTCGTCGACGTGGGCGTAGCGGCGGGCCACGTCGAGGTCGCGGACCAGCATGGCGAAAGGCTTGGCGCCCCGCGCTTTCCGCGCCCGCAACGCGGCGACCGCGGTCGGGTCGCCGGCCGCGCAGGCCAGGTGGTAGCCGCCGACTCCCTTGACGGCCACCACGGCACCGGACGCCAGCGCGGCCTGGGTGGCCGCCAGCGCCGCGTCCGCGTTGCCCACCCGGCCGTCCGGCGAGGCGAACCACAGCCTCGGCCCGCAGTCCGGGCAGGCGATCGGCTGCGCGTGGAAGCGGCGATCCGCCGGGTCGTGGTACTCGGCGGCGCAACGCGCACACATGGCGAATCCTGCCATCGTGGTGGCCGGCCGGTCGTAGGGCAGTCCGGTGATGATGGTGAACCGAGGTCCGCAGTTTGTGCAGCTCACGAACGGGTGCCGGTAGCGCCGGTCGAGCGGGTCGAACAGTTCGGCGATGCAGTCATCGCACACCGCGATGTCCGGCGGGATGGGGGAGGCCGCCCCGGCGGCCGGTCGGCTTGGCACTATCCGGAATTCGGGTGCGCATCCGGGGTCCGCGGCGACGTCGGCGACCCGCACGTCGGTGATCCGGGCCAGCGGCGGGGCTTCGGCGCGCAACCGGCGCCCGAATTCGGCCAGCGCGGCGTACCGGCCCTGCACCTCCAGGAAGACCGCGCCCGAGTCGTTGCCGACGAATCCGGCCAGGCCCAGTTCCGTCGCGATCCGATGCACGAACGGGCGGAAGCCGACCCCCTGTACCACGCCGGTCACCGTGACGCGCTGCCGCACTCGCGTGTCAGGGGCGCCGGGCCGCAACAGCAGGGGGGTATCGGTCATGTCAGCCGGCCTCCGGGTGCGGTGTCGGGCCGGTGCGGCCGCGGCCCATCAGCTCCAGGCCGGCCATGGCCTGTTCGGCCCCGGCCCGGTCGGTCTTCTCGACCACGAAGCCCATGTGAATGATCACCCAGTCGCCGGGGGCGAACGTCTCCTCCGGCAACATGCCGACGTTGACCTTGCGTTGTTCGCCGGTGACGTTGACCAGTGCGAGCTGTCCCTCGAAGCCGTCCAGCATCCCGATGACCTGCCCGGGTATGCCCAAACACATGGTTCAGCACCCCCTTTGGGCCACCGACGGCGCGGCGTGCAGCGCGGCGACGATCTCCTCGACGGCCCGCGCCGCCCGCGGGACCGCCTGTGCGACAGGCTCGGTCAGGCCGATGCCCTCCTCGACGCTGCCCGCCTCGCACCCGACGACCACGGTGTAGGGCGGACGGCCGCCGAGCGCCCGCAGGCTGGCGAAGACCGCGGCCGGGTCCATGCTGTGCGCGTCCACGCCGGTCACCGGGGGCGACGATTCGTGGTCGGCCTGGAAGACGTGCAGCGTGCCGGGATGACCCCGGCTGGGCACGGCGTCGACCAGCACCAGCGTGTCCCACTCTTCGAGCAGGTCGTACGCCAGGTGCATGCCCCGGATTCCGTAGTCGATCACCTGAACGGTCGGATCGTCTTGGGGCAGTTCGGCGTTGCGGACCACCTCCGAGCCGAACCCGTCGTCGCCCAGGAAGATGTTGCCGATTCCGGCTACCAGGATGCGCGTCGTCATGGTGGCACTCGCGCCGGTTACATCCGCCTCAACTTCAGATAGCGGCGGGCGTCCGGCACCGAGATGGCGCCGAGCGCCACCGCGACCGCCAGCACCAACGCGACGATGGCGATGAAGATCCAGCCTAGGACTTCCATGGTGAACTCCTTTCAGGGATTTGTGCTGTGCTGCGACTGCAGCGGTTCCACTTCGTCGGGGGAGAAATACAGATAGCGGCCGTACCAGTCGTGCAGGTCGGCGGCCGGGTCCTCGTCGACGACGACGGCGACGTGCTTGTTGCCCTCCACGTCTTCGTGCACCGAGGTGACGCGGGCGGTCTTGCCGGCGACAAAGATGTCCTGCGCGTCGGCGTTGCGCCGCGGCCGCAGCCGGACCTTGCTGCCGCGCGCTATCCGCACCCCGTTCACTAGAACGGCGTCGATCTCGGGGCGAACGGCGTTGTCGGCCAGGGGATCCCACCAGTCCACTCCGTCGGGAATCTCGGGCACCAGGCCGGCCGGGACATGCAGCGCGTGCGGGTCACGCAGCACGCCGTGCAGCCGCGCCATGGCCTCAGGCGACATGCCGTCGCATTCGTCGATGATGCGCGCGGCCCGCGGGTCGGTCGCCCGGGCCTGCGCCTTCTCCTCGTCGGTCATGGTCATCACGCGCAGGGTGAGGATCTCGTCGATCTCGGTGCAGTCGTACAGGGCGGTGTCGCTCTGTTCGGCGACCTCGGGGTGGTCGTAGAGGATGATCGGTGAGATCAGCAGCATGTCGTCGGCGCCCGGCGGGCCGGCCAGCACCGGGAAGCAGCGATGCCTGCCGCACCGGGACACCGCGCTCGCCGCGGATTGCGGCGGCTCGAGCAGCGAGATGAACCGGCCGCCAACCACTTCAGCGATGAGATGGGCTCCGATCATGGAGCGCGCGATCGAGTCGCCCTTGTCACGTGCGGGCGCACCGGTGTTGGCGACCCGCACCGAGACGCGCCGCAGGTCACCGTCGGGCTCGCTGGTCACGGTCAGTTCGCCCCGTATCTCGTCTCGTTCGCGGACCAGCCGGCCGCCGTCCAGCATCTCGATGTCGGTCGCCGCGCCGGCCGTCACGGGCAGCGCCAGGGGTTGGTCGCCCAACGCGAGGGGGCCGAAGGAGATCTCGCATTCCACCGCTTCGTCCCAGGTCAACCACGACCCGGTCGGGGTGCTCAGCTCGTTGACGGGGATGAAAGCGCCTGCGCCCGTTGCACGTTCGGCGCGCCGGCGCTGCAGCTGCAGGAACCGCACCACCAGCGTGAGCGTCCCGGCGCCGTCGATCAGGAAGTCCGCGGACAGGTTGTCGTCTTCGCCCAGGCCGGATTCGGCGGCGCCGGGTGGCCCCAAAACCCCGAATTGCCATCGTGATTGGTTCTTGCTCGACGTTCCCCGGTACGGGTAGAGCAGATATCCCTCGTAGAGCACCGCGTCGGCGACGGCGCGGGCCCGCTCCCGGCTCGGCGTCATCGCGTCACCTCCCGGTCGGTGGCGTCCAGCAGCGAGGTGACCGCGTGGTCGAAGTCGAGCATCCCGTGCGCCGACTTGTAGCCCGCGAGCTCGGCGATGGTGTCGTGGCTCAGCCGGATCCACCCGCTGTTGGGATAGTGCTGCGCGAGCAGGTCACGCCAGACCGCGACCGGCATGGCGTGGGTGTCCTCGCAGTCCCACGACACCTGCTGAACCGAGAAGCCTCGCTCGGAGTTGACGAAAATCGTTCCGCTGAATAGGAATTGCAGCGGGACGCCGCCGTCGCGCAGCGCGTGCAGGTATTTGGCGGCGGCCACCTCGAAGTCGTAGGTGCATTCCAGGGGCAGCGTCGCGATCGTGTGACCGGTGAACCCGGGCACCATGGTCGCGCAATGCTGCCACAGGAAGGTGCGCTGGGTGCTGGCCCAGCGTTCGCGACCGCCGAAAAGATCGGTCAGCCCGGCCGCTTCGCCGTCGGAGTAGGAACGGCGCAGCGGATCGATGCGGACCTGGCAGCGCAGGGCGATGGCGTGCACCGGGTCGTCACCGTCGGCGGTGATGCCGATGCGGGCGGTGAGCATCGGGCTGACGGTGTACGGTTCGGCGGTCACGTCCAGGACCGCGAAGCTGACGTTCACCGGCGGGCCGTTGGTCGCGGTGTGCTCTTCGCGCGCGCGGCGAGCCGGTCGAAGAAGCCGTCGATGAATTCGCGGGCCTGCTGGCCGCCGTCGAAGCCGCGCCAGAGCATGCGTAGCCGGCCCACGAATTCGTAGCAGGCGTCGATGGGGACCAGATACGTTTGTGGCTGCGGCAATTCGCCGTCCGGGGCGCTGTCGGCCGCCCGGACGAGCAGCGCCTCCACGTCGTCGGCCAGCAGGCTCACCCGCGGGTCGGCGCCACGGATGGTGTCCCACACGTCCATGTCGAGCTCGGATTCGCATGCCCCGGCCGGCCCCGGGTAGAAGGCGACGGTGTGGCCGAGGTCGGAGTTGGTGAAGAAGAAGGCGACCCCGACCGGGATCTGCAGTGCCTCCCATACCAGGCGGTCCAGTGCGAAGTCGGGAAACGACAGATACCGGTCCGGCACCGCGCGGTAACGCAGGTCCGCCTCGGTGTCGGTGAACAGCAGATAGCAGGCGCGGCAGACGCACATGAGTTGGCGGCCGGCCACGTTGACCACGTGCTGGTGCTCGTCGGCGATCGCCTCGGCGCACATCTCGCAGCGCTCGCCGGCCGGCTCCGGGGCGCGCCGGTCGCTCCTGATCCGGGCCAGGACCTCGAACGGGCTCGTCATATGCGCCGCTCCTGCGCATCACGTCGTTCTGCATCGTCGCCGGCGGTCATATTGCGCCGCTCCTCAGCATCACGTCGTTCTGCATCGTCGCCGGCGGTCATGCGCTGGCCCCCATCGGTTCGGTGAGCGCCACCGAGGGCACCCCCTCGCGCAGCAGCAGGGGGAGCGGCTCGAGGTGAGTCCCGTCGGGCCCGGCGCCTGCGTGCACGATGTCGAACTGCGTGCCGCAGCGTGGGCATCCCAACAGGGTCTCGCGCAGTTGCGCACCCGCCAGCGAGTCATCGCACACCGGGCAGTGGTCGCGATAGGCGAGTGGCAGCTCGCCGACCCTGCACACCAGCAGCGCGGTGCCCGCCACCAGGAACCCCCCGACATCGCCGGGTTCCAGCTCGGCCAGTTCGGGCAGCGGATGCCAGCTCGAGCCGTTCGAATGTTGCTGAGAATCCGGATGTAGGCGCGCCATCAGCGATTCGGCGGGAATGACGCCGGCCGCAGTGGTCGTGGCCGCGGTGGTCACCACCTCGATCGAGGAGATTTCCGGCGCCGCCGCGCGGACCGCGTCCTGCACGGCCAACTCCAGCGTCACCGCCGACGACGGGCAGCTCTTGCAGCTGCCGGTGAAGGCCAGCCGCACCACGGGACCGTCGGGGCCGTCGGCGACCTCGAGCAGGTCGACGTCGCCGCCGTGCGAACCCAGGTAGGGCCGCACCCGATCGAGCGCGTCGGAGACCCGGCGGTGCACGTCGTGCGGGTGCAGACCGTGCACCAGGAGCAGGCTGGCCACCAGGTCGTCGGTGGCCAGCCGCTCGACCAGCCCCCTCTCGGGTCCGGGATCGCCCGCCATCCGCACGATCCGCTCAAGCGCGGCGCCGTAGAGCCCGACCACCTCGCGGACCAGTTGCTGCGCACGGTCGTAGGAGGCCGCCCCGCCTGCCGCGCAGGAATCCAGCAGGGTCTGGATCCGATCGCCCGCCGCACGCCACTGCGCGTCATTCGCGGACTTGCCCGGGCGATCCGCCATGTGTCACTCCCCGGCGGGCGACTGGGTCGGCGTGTGCAATCTGTCCAGGGACTTGCCTTTCCCCAGGTACATGTGCACGCCGCACGGCAGGCACGGGTCAAAGCTGCGCACCGTGCGCATGACGTCGATGCCTTTGAAGTTGTCCCGGCTGTTCTCCTCGAAGATCGGCTGCCCCTGCACCGCGTCCTCATACGGGCCCGGTGTGCCGAAGCTGTCGCGCGGGTTGGCATTCCACGGCGTGGGCGGGTACGGGTGGTAATTGGCGATCTTGCCGTCCCGGATCACCATGTGGTGGCTGAGCACACCGCGCACCGCCTCGGTGAAGCCGCATCCGATGGCCTCGTCGGGCACGTCGAACTTCTCCCACGTCTTGGTGCGCCCGGCGCGGATCTCCTCGAGCGCCTTCTCGGCGAAGTACAAACCGCACGCCGCCGCGTAGGCCTGGAAGTAGGTGCGCGCCCGGTCGCGTTCGAGCGTGTTGCTGCCGTATTTGGGGATCTTCCACTCCAATTCGACGGGCCCCTTCAGCGCCGTCTTGGGCAGGTTGATCTTGACGCTGGTGCCGGTGGCCTTCACGTAACCGATGTCGACCAGGCCGGCCAGTGCGGTCGCCCACAGCCGGGCGAGCGGTCCGCCACCGGTGTCCAGCGCCAGGTGGTCCTTGCCGTCGAACCAACGCGGCGACATCACCCAGCTGTAGTTGCCGCCCTCCATGTCCCGCTTCTGCGGGTGCGGGTTGGTGTGCTGGTTCCACGGGTGGCGCCGGTCCACCGGGTTGCCCAGCGGGTCGGTCTTGACGAACATCTCCTGGTCGGTCCAGTCGTCGTAATAGGAACTGCCCAAAAGGATTCGGATGCCGAGGTTGATGTCCACCAGCGAGTGGGTGACCAGCTTGCCGTCGACCACCACGCCAGGAGTGACGAACATCGCGTTGCCCCAGCGCTCCATGTCCTTATAGGCGAAGTTGCACACCTCGGGATCCTGGAAGGAGCCCCAGCAGCCGAGCAGGGTGCGGCGCAGCCCGACCTTGTCGTAGCCGGGCAGCGCCTCGTAGAAGAAGTCGAACAGGTCGTCGTGCATGGGCACGACCTTCTTCATGAACTCGACGTAGCGCATCAGGCGCGTCATGTAGTCGGTCATCAGCTGGATGGTGGCCACCGTGCCGACCCCGCCGGGGTACAGCGTGGAGGGGTGCACGTGGCGGCCCTCCATGAGGCAGAACATCTCCCGTGTCCAGCGGCTGACCACCAGCGCTTCGCGGTAGAACTCGCCGCTGAACGGGTTGAGCGAGCGCATGATGTCCGCGATCGTCTTGTACCCGTGGGCGTCCGCGTGCGGGGCCGGTGTCTTCTCGGCCAGCGCGAGCACACTCGGGTTGGTCTCGCCGACCATCTTCTCGCAGAAGTCCACGCCGACCAGGTTCTCCTGGAAGATGTTGTGGTCGAACATGTATTCCGCGGCCTCGCCGAGGTTGACGATCCACTCGCCCAGATGCGGCGGCTTGACGCCGTAGGCCATGTTCTGCGTGTAGCACGAGCAGGTGGCGTGGTTGTCGCCGCAGATGCCGCAGATGCGGCTGGTGATGAAGTGGGCGTCGCGGGGATCTTTGCCCTTCATGAAGATCGAGTAGCCGCGAAAGATCGACGAGGTGCTGTGGCACTCGACGACCTCGCGGTTCTCGAAGTCGATCTTGGTGTAGATGCCCAGGCTGCCCACGATCCTGGTGATGGGATCCCAGGCCATGTCGACCAGTTGGCCGGGCTCCCGGTTGGCGTGGGTTGGTTCAGGAATGATGGTTGTCATCGCTCTACTTCTTCCCGCTCTGGCTGCTGTCAGCGTTGGCTGATGCGGCGACGGCTCTTCGTCTAGGAGTTGTGCAGAAGGAATTGCACCGACCCGGTAGCTGGGCTACCAGGTGCGGCGCGCTCCGGTGGTGAGCTTGTCGCCGTTGTGGCGCCACCGCGGCTCTTTGTCGACGGTGCGTTCCGTGATACCCCTCAGACTGCGAATCACGGCTCCGTACAGGCCCGACGCTGTGCTCGAGATCTTGCCGCCCGGTGGCTCGTCCATGAACGGCATGAACTTGTCCGGGAACCCCGGCATGGTGCAACCGATGCAGATTCCGCCGACGTTGGGGCAGCCCCCGACGCCGTTGATCCACCCGCGCTTGGGCACGTTGCACTTGACGACGGGACCCCAACAGCCAAGCTTCACAATGCATTTCGGCGACCCATACTCGGTGGCGAAATCGCCCTGCTCGTAGTAGCCGGCCCGGTCGCAACCCTCGTGCACCGTCTTGCCGAACAGCCACTGCGGGCGCAGCGCGTCATCGAGCGGGATCATCGGCGCCTGACCGGTCGCCATGTAGAGCAGGTAGGTCAGCGTCTCCGACAGGTTGTCGGGGTGGATCGGGCAGCCGGGCACGCACACGATCGGAATGCCCGCCTTGCTCTTCCAGTCCCAGCCGAGGTAGTCGGGCACGCCCATCGCCCCCGTCGGGTTTCCGGCCATCGCGTGGATTCCGCCGTAGGTGGCGCAGGTCCCGACCGCCACGATGGCGGTGGCCTTGGGCGCCAACCGGTCGAGCCACTCGCTGGTGGTCATCGGCTGCCCGGTGGCCGGGTCGTTGCCGAAGCCACACCAGTAGCCCTCGTCTTTGATCTTCTCGTTCGGGATGGATCCCTCGACCACGAGCACAAACGGTTCCAGCTCGCCGCGGTCGGCCTTGAAGAACCACTCCAGGAAGTCGTCGGCCCCGCCGGTGGGCCCGCACTCGAAGTCGATCAGGGGCCAGTGCACGGCGACCTGGGGGAGGCCGGGCAGAGCCCCCAAGGCGATCTCTTCGACGCTGGGCTGGGTGGCAGCAGTCAATGCCACCGAATCGCCGTCACAACTGAGGCCCGCGTTGATCCATAGAACATGAATCAGTGTTTGTTCTGCCTTGACTGCTGCTTCTGTTGGCATGCTGCAGCTTTCCGGAGCCGGGCTGCGGCTCCTGCGCTGCCGGAGTCGACCGTCGGCCCACTTGCGCAGCGCTATTTTTCGGGTCTACTCCCGCTATCGGGCGTTGTCAACGGTTCGCCGTCACTCGATAGTAGCCGTGCGTCACATAGTGCCGAAAAGCCTTGTGGCGCCTGGCCTATCCGCTGAGCGCGGTCTCGCACCCGCGGCAGCGTTCCTGCGAATGTCTCGCAAGAGCGCCGTCGCGGTTGGGCTTTCGCCCGCGCCGCTCAGTCCCGGTCCGTGGCGAAGCGCCGCAGCCAGCCGAACCAGGCAGCCATGCCGTCGCCGGTGCGCGCGCTGACCGGCAAGATCGTCGCCGCCGCATTCACTTTGCGGACATGGTCGATGTAGGTGTCGACGTCGACGTCGAGGTGGGGTACCAAGTCGATTTTGTTGAGCAGCACCACATCCACCGACCGGAACATCACCGGATACTTCAGCGGCTTGTCCTCCCCCTCGGTCACCGAATAGACCATCGCCTTGCCGTGCTCGCCGACGTCGAATTCCGCCGGGCAGACCAGATTGCCGACGTTCTCGATAATCACCAGGTCCAGCGCAGCGAGGTCGAGGCCGGGCAGCGCGCGGTTGATCATGGGCGCGTCGAGATGGCATTCACCGCCAAATCCGTTGCTGGTGTTCAGTAGTGACACCTGGGCGCCGCGGCCGCTGAGCTTTGCCGCGTCCAGATCGGTGGCGATGTCGCCCTCGATCACCCCGATCGCCAGCTCGCCGGCGAGTTCGTCGAGCGTCGCCTGCAGGATGCTGGTCTTGCCCGATCCCGGCGAACTCATCAGGTTGAGGGTGCGCACCCCGTTGTTCGCGAAGGCCGCCCGGTTCGCCTCGGCGAGAAGGTCGTTCTCGGCGAAGATCGCCTCCAGCACGCCGATTCGCTGGCTGCCGGTCCGGTAGCGGCTGTGATCGCCGTGGTCGTGTTCGTGCCCGTGTTCGTGCTCGTGTTCGTGGGGAAGGTGATCGTCGGGGTGGGTGTGCACGGTTCCGTCGTCGTGCCGATGAAATCTACCCATCCTCACTACCTTTCACGAGAGATACCATTCACGAGAAATACCTTTCACGAGACATCCAATGACGTCACCAAGAATTCGTTGCCGCGCAGCACCTCGACGTCGCAGCTGTCGCACCGCGGGCACCAGATCGACCACGGCGAGGTGATCTCGGATTGCCGGCCACAGACACGGCACTTCACTTCGGCGCCGACGCACTCAAGTTCCAGTTCGGCGTCCGGCATGTCCTCCGCGTCGCGGACCATCGTCCAGCAAAAGGACAGTGACTCCGGCACCACCTGGCGAAGCGCGCCCACCCGCACCCGCACCACCTCGACGTGCCGGCCGTCGGCATGTTGCTTGACGACGCCGGCGATCGCTTCGCACAGCGACAGCTCATGCATCGGCGATCACCGCCGATCCGGCAGCCGGGCGCAGGCCAACGAGCCCATGAGCACTGTTCTACACCCGAACGGTGTTTTGTGGTCAGCCTCGCGCCGGCCGGTTCACCCGGTCCACTTCTCTTCGATGCGCCCGTAACGCCAGACGAGCAGGGCCACCGCCCAGGTGACGACGAACATGCCGACGACGACGTAACCGATCGTGTTGAGGTCCAGCGCGCCGATCCAGTTCCAGAACGAGCCCCGCCAACCGAACTGGCCGGCCAGCACGACCAGCAGTTCGATGCTGCCGATCACCCACGCCACCGCCACCGACATCGCGGTGATGGTGATGTTGTAGTAGATCTTGCGCACCGGGTTGGAAAAGGCCCAGCCGTAGGCGAAATTCATGAACGAGCCGTCGATGGTGTCGAGCAGGCACATGCCCGCGGTGAACAGCACCGGCAGACACATGATGGCGTACCAGGGCAGCCCGGCGGCGGCGCTGGTGCCGGCCAGCACCAGCAGCGCGATCTCGGTGGCGGTGTCGAACCCGAGCCCGAACAACAGGCCGACCGGATAACAGTGCCAGGACCGGGTGATCGACTTGGTGAAGCGGCCTAGCAACCGGTTCATCAGACCGCGGTTGCCCAGCTGGCGCTCCAGCTCGGCCGCGTCGGTGTCGGGGTCGTAGTCACCGCGGCGCAGCCGCGCGAAGACGCGCAGAATGCCGACCAGGACCATGAGGTTGAGAAGCGCGATGCCGTACAGGAACACACCCGAGACGCTGCTGCCGATCAGCCCCGTGTAGTGGTGCAGCGTCGAGGAGTCGTCGGTGACCGGCCCAACGACCGCCCTCACCCCGCACGCCAGCAGCAGAGCCAGCCCGAAGACCACGGTGGAGTGGCCCAGCGAGAAGAAGAAGCCGACGGCCAGCGGGCGCTGCCCGTCGTCCATCAGCTTGCGGGTGGTGTTGTCAATGGCGGCGATATGGTCGGCGTCGAAGGCGTGACGCAGGCCCAGGGTGTAGGCCGTCAACCCGACACCGACGCCAAAAGCCTTGCCGCCCAGGCTATATTGGGCCGGAGTCACGAAGATGACCATGGTGAACCAGCCGATCAGGTGCAGCGCGACGATCACCGCCAGCATCGCTGCCAGCCGCCACCACTCCGCCGGCGTGAGGGCGCCGAGAAGCCTGGTTTTCCATGACGGTTGCCAGTCGGTCTCGGTACTGGCCACTGGGGGTCCCTCCGGCGCGTCCTTGCGGTATCGGCTGAGAACAACCGGCACGACTCTAAGTTCCACGGCCGGCCAGATGCAAGTGAGTTGCAGGAAATCTCCGAGTCTGGTTCGGGCCGAACACTGGCGGTCCGCCCGCCGGGGCGCGACACTGAATCGGTGGGGCCCAAGCCGCCGGTACTGGACGCGTCGGTCACCGAGAGGATCGGCGATCTGCTGCGCGCCCGGGGGCTGCGGCGAATGGCCTCCCGCATCCAGGTGCTGGCGGTGCTCGAGCCCGTCAACGGTCACCTGCCGGTCGCCGAGATCTACCAGCGGATGCTCGCGTGCCTGCCGTCCGGCGCCCACGCGCCCGACGTGGCGACTGTGTATCGCACGGTGACCACCCTGGTCGATCAGGGCGTGCTGCACGCGTTGACGCTCGACGGCGGCGTGACAACCTACGGGCTCGCCACCGCGCCGCACCATCACGCGGTGTGTACCAACTGCGGCACCATCATCGAGGTGCCCGCCCGGCAGCTGAGTTCGGCGCTCGAACACGCGATGGCGGGCAGTTCCTTCGCGCTGTCCGACGCCGCCGGCCTGACGCTGCACGGTCTGTGCCCGCAATGCCAGGGCAAGCCCGCCGGGCGGGTGCGCCGGCGCTGAGGTCAGCGCAGACCCAGCAGCGCGTTCTCCACCACCTCGGCCAGCGCCGGGTGGATCCAGTACTGCCCGCGGGCCATCTTCGGCGCGGTGAGCCCGAAGCTCATCGCCTGGATCAACGGCTGGATGATCGAGGAGGCCTGCTGGCCCATGACGTGCGCGCCCAGCAGCCGGCCCGTGCCGCGCTCGGCGACGAGCTTGACGATTCCGGTGGTGTCCTCCGACGCCCAGCCGTAGGCGACGTCGCCGTAGTCCTGGACTTTCACCGACACCTTGAAACCCTGTGCGATGGCTTGGTTTTCGGTCAGCCCGACGCAGGCGACCTGCGGGTCGGTGAACACCGCCCAGGGCACGTACCGATGGTCGGTGACGGCCATCGAGTCGGTGTCGTCCCAGTCGCAGAGCAGGTTGTGCTGGACGACGCGCGCTTCGTGGTTGGCGACGTGCTTGAGCTGATACGGCGACGCGACGTCGCCCAGGGCGAAAACCCCACGCGCCGTGGTCCGCTGGTACTCGTCCACGGCCACCACGCCGTCCTCGACCGCGACGCCGGCCTGCTCGAGGTCGAGCCGGTCCGCGTTAGACACCCGGCCCGTCGCCACCAGCAGCGCGTCGGCGCGCACGGTGCGACCGTCGTCGAGCTGCACCGACACGCCCGAACCCTGGTTTTCGGCGCCCACCACATTGCGGTGGGTGTGCAGTTCCCATTTGCTGGACGCGATGCGGGTGAAGCGCTCGTTGAGCACGTCGTCGCAATGGCGCAGCAGCGCGGAGCCGCGGACCACCAGGGTGACGCGCGAGCCGAGCGCGGAGAAGATGTGGGCGAATTCGGCCGCCACGAAGCCGCCCCCGACGATCACCAGATGCTCTGGCAGTTCGGGGATTCGCATGATCGTGTCGCTGGTGTGGTAGCGCGCTCCGCACTCGAGGATCGCCGGGGGCACCACGGCCCGCGCCCCCGCGGCGATCACCACCTGGTCGGCCGTGAACTGGTCACCGGCGTCGGTGCGCAACAGGTAGCGCCCGTCGGACTGGACCGGGCCGAAACGGGTGTGCTCCTTATATACGTCGATGTTGGGTGCGGAGGTGCGGTAGTCCTCACCGCCGACCCCTATCGGGTCGATGCGCCCGAAGACGCGCGAGACGATGTCGTCCCAGCGCACCCGGTCGACATGTGCGTCGATGCCGAAGCGTGCCGCGTCCCGGATCGTCTGGGCGACCTCGGCGGCGTAGACGAACATCTTCGTCGGGATGCACCCGACGTTCAGACATGTGCCGCCGAAGGTGCCCTCCTCGCAGATCGCCACCCGCTTCTCGGCGAAGCGGTCGTCGAGAATGCTGTTGCCCGAACCGGTTCCGATGATCGCCAGGTCGTAGGTCTCCAAGCCGTCATCCCTTTCGCAGCGATGCCGAGGCATCATCGTTTGTGCGCAGGTAGCCGTCGAGCCACAGGTCCAGTTCCTGATAGGCGACCTCGCGCGGCCCCGGCAGCGACAAGAACACGTCGTGCTTGGCGTCGGCCACCGGGACCACCGTGGTGCGGTTGCCGACACAGCCCGCCCAGCGGGCGATCTGGGTGACGTCGAGAACCGCGTCGCCGCATTGCATCGACGCGGAATCGGGGCCCTCGCGCACGCTGTGGTCCGATCGCAGGATCAGGTTCGGGACACCGACGTCGAGGCCGCGGTGCAGCCGGGCCTGGCCGTGCCGGACGGCGTGCAGCCAGCCGAAGGTGATGGGGAAGCCGCCCACGGGTTTCCATTGCAGGTTGTAGTCGAATTCGCCGCCGTAGTCGCGGTGCAGCGTGGTGCCGTAGCCGCCCTCGCCCGGCGCCCGGGCCACGCCCTTGGACCGCACGCGGGACAGGCCGGCGATCAGCGCCACCGTCACCGAATGGCGCACGACGGCCGGGCCGGGCAGCTCGAGGAACGGGCTGTTGAGCACCAGGCCGCCAACGCCGGCGTGCGCGCCCGGATTTCGCCTGCGCAACCGGTCCAGCCATAACGACGCGATGAGCCCGCCCGCGGAATGCGCGTACACCAACACCGGGCCGTGTGCCGCGACGATGGCCAGCGCCTGATCGAGTTCGGCCTCGTAGTTGGTGAGGTCGGTGATGAAGTGCGGCGTCTGACCGTCGCGCCGCGACCGGCCGCACTTGTGCAGGTCCAGCGCGTAGAAGACGAAGCCGCGGGCCGCGAAATGATCGGCCAGTTCGGTGTGGAAGAAGTAGTCGGTGTAGCCGTGCACCGCCAGCACCGCGGGCGCCGTCTCGCGCCCCGCCTGCCGCGGTCCGCGCCGTATCAGCGTCGCGACGATGTCGCCCTCACCGGCCGGGTCGGCCCCGAGTGCGATGGTGCGTTGCTGATAACCGGGGAGGACGTCGGGTTCCCAGCCGGTCACGTCCCCGGCCGCCCTGCCCGTCACCCCGCCTTGCATCAAGCCAGCTTAAGGCGTTTGCCGGGCGCGGGGCGGCGCACGTCGCTCGCGGTCGCGGTCGCTCGGGATAACCTGAGGATCGTTCCGGTCGAGGGAAGGACCAGCAAGCCGGTGTCATCATCTGCCCGAACCACGTCGACGGACGTCGTGCTGGTGGGCGCGGGCATCATGAGCGCGACGCTCGGGGCGTTGCTGCGCCGGCTGCAGCCGGAATGGTCGATGACCTTCGTCGAGCGTCTCGATACCGTCGCCGCCGAGAGCAGCAGCCCATGGAACAACGCCGGCACCGGCCATTCGGCGCTGTGCGAGCTGAACTACACCCCGCAGCGCGCCGACGGTTCGATCGACATCAGCAAAGCGGTGCGCATCAACGAGCAATTCCAGGTGACCCGCCAGTTCTGGGCCTACGCCGTCGAGAACGGGATCCTGACCGACCGGCGCTTCCTCACCGCGGTCCCGCACGCGAGTTTCGTGCGCGGCGCGCAGTGCGTCGACTATCTACGGCGCCGGCACCGGGCCCTGGCGCCCAACCCGCTGTTCGCCGGCACCGAGTTGATCGACGACGCGGGGGAGTTCGCCCGCCGGTTACCGTTCATGGCGGCCGGACGCGACTTTTCCGAACCGGTGGCACTCAACTGGGCGCCCGACGGCACCGACGTCGACTTCGGCGCGCTGGCACGACAACTCGTCGGGTTCTGCGTGCGCGGCGGCGCGGCTGCGCTGTTCGGCCACGAGGTCCGCAACCTGTCTCGCGAGTCCGACGGCAGCTGGACGCTGTCGATCCGCAACCGGCGCACCGGCGAAAATCACTGTCTGAAAGCCAAATTCGTCTTCGTCGGCGCCGGCGGTGACGCGCTGTCGCTGTTGCAGAAGTCCGGTATCGCCGAGGTCAAGGGGTTCGCGGGATTTCCGATCGGCGGCCGGTTCCTGCGCGCCGGGAATGCGGCGCTCACCGCCGCGCACCGGGCCAAGGTATACGGCATGCCCGCACCGGGCGCCCCGCCGCTGGGCGCGCTGCACCTGGATCTGCGCTACGTCAGCGGCAAGCCGTGGCTGGTGTTCGGTCCGTACGCCGGCTGGTCCCCGAAATTCCTGAAACATGGGCACATCACCGATCTGCCCCGCTCGGTGCGGCCGGACAATCTGGCCGCATTGCTCGGTGTCGGCCTCAGCCAGGGCACGTTGCTCAGATACCTGATCGGCCAGCTGCGGCTGTCGGCACCGGATCGGCTCCGCATGCTGCGCGAATTCGCCCCCACCGCAGCGGCTTCGGATTGGGAGCTGACGGTGGCCGGCCAGCGTGTGCAGGTGATCCGGCCGGACAAGCGCAAGGGCGGGGTGCTCGATTTCGGCACCACCGTGGTGGGCGCCGCCGACGGAAGCATCGCGGGCCTGCTCGGTGGCTCGCCGGGCGCGTCGACGGCGGTGCCGATCATGCTGGGCGTATTGGAAGGCTGCTTCGCCAACCGCTTTCAATCGTGGTTACCCGCGCTCAAGGAAATGGTCCCGTCGCTGGGGGCGACGCTCTCGGAGGAGCCGGCGCTCTACGACGAGGTCTTTTCCTGGGGGACCAAGGCGCTGGGGTTGGGTATGTCGCGCGAGCGCAGCGATGAGGAGGAGCGGCGGGTTGATTGAAGCACTGCGGCGCATCTGGGCCAAAGACCTTGACGCGCACACGCTTTACGAGCTGCTCAAGCTCAGGGTGGAGGTGTTCGTGGTCGAGCAGGCGATCCCGTATCCGGAGCTGGACGGGCGCGACCTGCTTGCCGAGACCAGGCACTTCTGGCTGGAAACGCCCGGCGGCGAGGTGATCTCGACGTTGCGGCTGATGGAGGAACACGCGGGCGGCGAGAAGGTGTTCCGCATCGGGCGGCTGTGCACCAAACGCACCGTGCGCGGTCAGGGTCACACCACCCGGCTGCTGCGGGCGGCGCTGGCCGAGGTGGGCGACTACCCGTGCCGGATCAACGCGCAGACCTATCTCGCGGAAATGTATGCCCAGCACGGATTCGTGCGCGAGGGTGACGATTTCCTCGACGACGGCGTTCCGCACGTGCCCATGCTGCGCCCCGGTTCGGGTTTGGCGGCCAAGCCGTGAAGCCCTATCCGTTCAGCGCGATCGTCGGGCACGACCAGTTGCGCCTGGCCCTGCTGTTGTGTGCCGTGCGCCCGGAGATCGGCGGCGCGCTCATCCGCGGCGAGAAGGGCACCGCCAAGTCGACGGCGGTGCGCGGCCTGGCGTCGTTGCTGTCGCAGGCCACCGGCAGCGACACCGGACTTGTCGAAATGCCCTTGGGCGCAACCGAAGACCGGGTGGTCGGCTCGCTGGACCTGCAGCGCGTGCTGCGCGACGGCGAGCACGCGTTCTCGCCGGGTCTGCTGGCCCGCGCGCACGGCGGCGTGCTCTACGTCGACGAGGTCAACCTGCTGCACGATCACCTGGTCGATGTGCTGCTCGATGCCGCGGCGATGGGGCGGGTGCACGTCGAACGCGACGGCATCTCGCATTCGCACGACGCCCGGTTCGTGCTCATCGGCACGATGAATCCCGAAGAGGGCGAACTGCGTCCGCAGCTGCTGGACCGGTTCGGGCTCACCGTCGACGTGCACGCCTCGCGCGACGTCGACGTGCGGGTGCAGGTCATCCGGCAGCGGATGGCCTACGAGGCCGACCCGGGCGGTTTCGCGGAGCGCTACGCCGGCGCCGACGCCGAGCTGGCCCGGCGGATCGCCGCGGCGCGCGCGATCGTGGACGATGTGGTGTTGCCCGACAACGAATTACGGCGCATCGCGGCGCTGTGCGCGGCGTTCGACGTGGACGGCATGCGCGCCGATCTGGTGGTGGCCCGCACCGCCGTCGCGCACGCGGCCTGGCGCGGCGCGCACACCGTCGAGGAGGAGGACATCCGGGTGGCCGCCGAACTGGCGCTGCCGCACCGGCGCCGCCGCGACCCGTTCGACGATCCGGGCATCGACCGCGACCAGCTCGACGAGGCTTTGACGCAGGCCGGTTCCGACCCCGACCCCGATCCCGACCCGCCCGGTGGCGGTCAAGCCACTAGCCCGGAACAGGCTGCACTGCAACAGGATTCATCGGGAGATACCAAGCCGCAGCAGCCCAAGTCGCGGCCCAGCGCGCCGCCGTCGAAAACCTTCCGCACCCGTGCGCTGCGCGTTCCGGGTGTCGGGGAGGGGTCGCCCGGACGACGGTCACGGGCCCGAAACGCCAGCGGCGGCGTCATCGCCGCCACCGACACGGACGACGCGAGTTGCGGCGGGCACGGACTGCACCTGTTCGCCACCCTGCTGTCGGCCGCCGGGCGCGCCGGTGCAGGGCCGCTGCGGCCGCAGCCCGACGATGTGCGCCGCGCCGTGCGCGAGGGGCGCGAGGGCAACCTGGTGATTTTCGTCGTGGACGCGTCGGGTTCGATGGCCGCGCGCGATCGCATGGCGGCGGTCAGCGGCGCCACGCTCTCGCTGCTGCGCGACGCGTATCAGCGTCGAGACAAGGTCGCCGTGATCACGTTCCGCCAGCAGCAGGCGCGGCTGTTGTTGCCGCCGACGTCCTCGGCGCACATCGCCGGGCGCCGGCTGGCCCGGTTCGACACCGGCGGCAAGACCCCGTTGGCCGAGGGCCTGCTGGCCGCGCGTGAGCTCATCGTGCGGGAGAAGGCACGGGACCGGGCGCGGCGTTCGCTGGTGGTGGTGCTGACCGACGGCCGGGCCACTGCGGGCCGGGATCCGTTGGGCCGCACCAGAACCGCGGCGGCGAGGCTGGTCGCCGAAGGTGCCGCCGCGGTGGTCGTGGACTGCGAGACTTCTGTCGTCCGGCTGGGCCTGGCCACCCAGCTGGCGCGCCAACTCGGTGCGCCGGCCATCCGGCTGGAACAGTTGCACGCGGATTCCCTGACCCGCGCGGTGCGCGACGCGGCCTGAGCGGAGAGGGTAAACGCTGATGCCACAAGGCGTTCCACTGCAGGTTCCCGACGACGGCATGACCACCCGGGCACGGCGTCACATGCCAGTGCTGGCCGTGCACACCGGCGCCGGCAAGGGAAAGTCCACGGCCGCGTTCGGGATGGCGCTGCGGGCCTGGAACGCCGGACTGTCCGTCGCGGTGTTCCAGTTCGTCAAGAGTGCCAAGTGGAAGGTGGGCGAGGAGGCGGCCTTCGCCGGGCTGGGCCGGCTGCACGCCGAGCAGCAGATCGGCGGCCCGGTGGAATGGCACAAGATGGGTGCCGGCTGGTCCTGGACCCGCAAGGCGGGCAGCGACGTCGATCACGCGGCCGCGGCGGCCGACGGCTGGGCGGAGATCGCCCGCCGGCTGGCCGATGCGCGGCACGACTTCTACGTCCTCGACGAGTTCACCTATCCGCTCAAGTGGGGCTGGGTGGGCGTCGACGAGGTGGTGGAGGCGCTGGCGGCCCGGCCCGGTCACCAGCACGTGGTCATCACCGGCCGCGACGCGCCGCAGCGCCTGATCGACGCGGCCGACCTGGTGACGGAGATGACCAAGGTCAAGCACCCGATGGACGCCGGGCGCAAGGGGCAGAAGGGCATCGAGTGGTGAGTGTCCCCGCGGTCGTCGTGGCCGCACCGGAGTCGGGCAGCGGAAAGACCACGGTGGCAACAGGTTTGATCGGTGCGCTCCGGCGGGTGGGCCACACCGTGGCTCCGTTCAAGGTCGGGCCGGACTTCATCGACCCCGGCTATCACTCGCTGGCGGCGGGCCGGCCCGGGCGAAACCTCGACCCGGTGATGGTGGGGGAGCGGCTCATCGGGCCGCTCTACGCGCATGGCGGCGACGGCGCGCAGATCGCGGTGATCGAAGGCGTGATGGGCCTCTTCGACGGCCGGATCGGGCACGCCGGGAGCATTCCCGCGGAGGGGTCGACCGCCCATGTCGCCGGCCTGCTGGGCGCGCCGGTGATCCTGGTGGTCGATGCGCGCGGCCAGAGCCAGAGCATCGCCGCTCTGCTGCACGGCTTTTCGACGTTCGACGCGTCGACCCGCATCGTGGGTGTCATCCTCAACCGGGTAGGGTCGCCGCGGCACGAGCTGGCGCTGCGGCAGGCCTGTGAACGGGCCGGCGTCCCGGTGCTGGGTGCCATTCCGCGCACCGCCGAATTAGAGGTGCCGACAAGGTATTTGGGCCTGGTCACCGCGGTCGAGTATGGCCGGCGCGCCCGGCAGGCCGTCGATGCGATGACGGCGCTGGTCGCTCGCCACGTCGACCTGGCCGCCGTGGCCGCGGTCGCCGGAAGCCGGGTGGCCGACCCGCCGTGGGATCCCGCCGCCGCGGTGGGCCCGACCCGGGGCGGGCGCGTCGTCGTGGCGATGGCGGCGGGGAAGGCCTTCACGTTCGCGTACGCCGAACACGCCGAGTTGCTGCAGGCCGCCGGCGCCGACGTCGTCGAATTCGACCCGCTGGTCGATCCGTTGCCTCCGGGCGCCGATGCCGTCGTGCTGCCCGGGGGCTTTCCCGAGCAGTTCACCGCGGAGCTCTCGGCCAACGACATCGTCCGCGCCCAGATCGCCGGTCTGGCCGCCACCGGGGCGCCGGTGCACGCCGAATGCGCCGGGCTGATCTACCTGGCCACCGAGCTCGACGGCCATCCGATGTGCGGCGTGGTCGCCGGATCGGCGCGGTTCACTTCGCAGCTGAAGCTGGCGTACCGCGACGCCCTCGCCGTCGCGGATTCGTCGTTGTACAGCGCCGGCCAGCGCACCGTGGGACACGAATTCCACCGCACGGAGGTCACATTCACCGAGAGCTACCAGCCGGCATGGGCGTACCGGGTGGCCGAGGCCGACACCGCGTGCGACGGCGTGGTGCACGCAGGGGTGCACGCGTCATATCTGCACACGCACCCGGCGGCCGCACCGGGCGCGGTCGCGCGGTTTGTCGCGCACGCCGCCGCCACTAGGTCGATGGTGGCGACCCGCTCCGCCCGGCTTCGCCGCGCTGGCGGTCGCCACTAGGTCGATGGTGGCGACCCGCTCCGCCCGGCTTCGCCGCGCTGGCGGTCGCCACTAGGTCGATGGTGGCG
>NZ_JAPIYN010000004.1:0-8724 GCF_035617725.1 Mycobacterium sp. 94-17 | reverse complement strand
ACCCGCTCCGCCCGGCTTCGCCGCGCTGGCGGTCGCCACTAGGCTTGCCCGGTGACCGAGAGCGCCTACCTCGTCGGGCTCCGGCTGGCCGGCAAAAAGGTCGTCGTGGTCGGCGGCGGCACGGTGGCCCAGCGCCGGCTGCCGTTGCTCATCGCCAGCGGCGCCGACGTCCACGTCATCTCCCGCAGCGCCACCCGGTCCGTCGAGGCGATGACGGGAATCACCCTGGCATTGCGCGAATATCGCGGCGGTGACCTCGACGGAGCCTGGTACGCAATCGCTGCCACCGACGACCCGCACGTGAACGAGGCGGTGGTCGCCGAGGCCGAAAGCCGCCGCATCTTCTGCGTCCGGGCCGACGTCGCCGTCGAGGGAACCGCGGTAACCCCGGCGTCTTTCGACTACGCCGGGCTGTCCGTCGGCGTTCTGGCCGGAGGCGACCACCGCCGGTCGGCGGCGATCCGCTCGGCCATCCGCGAGGCCCTGCAAACCGGGCTCATCACGACCGACAGCGCGGTGAGCTCCGACGTCGTCAAGGGGGGCGTCGCGCTGATCGGGGGCGGCCCCGGGGACCCCGAACTGATCACCGTGCGGGGCCGGCGCCTGCTGGCCCAGGCCGACGTCGTCGTCGCCGACCGCCTCGCGCCGCCGGAACTGCTCGCCGAGTTGCCCCCGCACGTCGAAGTCATCGACGCCGCCAAGATCCCGTACGGGCGGGCGATGGCCCAGGACGCCATCAACGACGTCATGATCGAACGCGCCCGCGCCGGCAGCTTCGTGGTGCGCCTCAAAGGCGGCGACCCCTTCGTGTTCGCCCGCGGCTATGAAGAGGTGCTGGCGTGCGCCGAGGCCGGGATTCCGGTGGCGGTGGTGCCAGGTGTGACGAGTGCCATAGGAGTGCCAGCGCTGGCGGGAGTTCCGGTCACCCATCGGGCCATCAACCACGAGTTTGTGGTGGTCAGCGGCCACCTCCCGCCCGGGCATCCCGAATCGTTAGTGAATTGGGATGCATTAGCCGCAATGACGGGCACGATTGTTTTGCTGATGGCGGTCGAACGCATCGAACTTTTCGCCGAAGCGCTTATGAAAGGCGGCCGACCTGCGGATACTCCGGTGCTTGTGGTTCAGCACGGAACGACGGCCGCTCAACACACTTTGCGGGCGACCCTCGTCGACACGCCGGAAAAGATCCGCGCGGAGGGTATTCGACCTCCCGCGATCATCGTGATCGGTGCTGTGGCGGCCTTCGGGCTTTAAACGCTTCTTAAGATTACTGTAAGGTAACCCTTTATGACGGCTCTCAACGATGCAGAGCGCGCGGTGCAAGAACTTGCCTCGGCGCGCCCCGATCGTCCGGCCCCGGTGAGCGCTGCGCTCTCGGCGGAGACCGCCTCCAAGCTCCCCGCGGAGACCGCGCCGAATCGCCTCAGCAAGTACTACCCGGCGTGGCTGCCCTCTCGGCGCTTCATCGCGGCCGTGATCGCGATCGGCGGTATGCAACTGCTCGCGACGATGGACAGCACCGTCGCGATCGTCGCGCTCCCCAAGATCCAGAACGAGCTCAGCCTGAGCGACGCCGGCCGCAGCTGGGTGATCACCGCCTACGTGCTGACGTTCGGCGGGCTGATGCTGCTGGGCGGTCGACTGGGCGACACCATCGGGCGAAAGCGCACCTTCATCGTCGGTGTAGCGCTGTTCACCATCTCTTCTGTGCTGTGCGCGGTCGCGTGGGACGAGGCGACCATGGTCATCGCCCGGCTGTCGCAGGGCGTCGGGTCGGCCATCGCCTCACCGACCGGACTCGCTCTGGTGGCGACCACCTTCCCCAAGGGCCCGGCCCGCAACTTCGCGACGGCCGTGTTCGCCGCGATGACGGCCGTCGGGTCGGTGATGGGCCTGGTGGTCGGCGGTGCGCTCACCGAGGTGTCGTGGCGGCTGGCGTTCCTGGTCAACGTGCCGATCGGCCTGGTGATGATGTACCTGGCCCGCACCGCGCTGCGCGAGACCAACCGCGAGCGGATGAAACTCGATGCCACCGGCGCCATGCTGGCCACGCTGACGTGCACCGCGGCCGTGTTCGCCTTCTCGATGGGCCCGGAAAAGGGCTGGATCTCGATCACCACCATCGGGTCGGGCGTGGTGGCGCTGGGTGCCGCGCTGGCGTTCGTCATCGTGGAGCGCACGGCCGAGAATCCCGTCGTCCCGTTCGACCTCTTCCGTGACCGCAATCGGCTGGTCACCTTCATCGCCATCTTCCTGGCCGGCGGGCTGATGTTCAGCCTGACCGTGTGCATCGGCCTGTACGTGCAGGACATCCTCGGCTACAGCGCGCTGCACGCCGGCATCGGCTTCATCCCGTTCGTCATCGCGATGGGAATCGGGCTCGGGGTCTCCTCGCAGCTGGTGTCGCGGTTCTCGCCGCGGGTGCTGACCATCGGCGGCGGGATCCTGCTGTTCTGGGCGATGCTGTACGGCTGGGCATTCATGCACCGCGGCGTCGCGTACTTCCCCAACCTGGTGCTGCCCATCGTGGTCGGTGGGATCGGCATCGGCATGGCCGTCGTCCCGCTGACGCTGTCGGCCATCGCCGGCGTGGGCTTCGACCAGATCGGCCCGGTGTCCGCGGTCACGCTGATGCTGCAGAGCCTGGGCGGGCCGTTGGTGCTGGCCGTCATTCAGGCCGTGATCACCTCGCGCACGCTGTATCTGGGCGGCACCACCGGCCCGGTGAAATTCATGAACGATGCGCAGCTGTCCGCGCTTGACCACGGGTACACCTACGGGTTGCTGTGGGTGGCCGGCGTGGCCGTCATCGTCGGCGCCGCGGCGCTGCTGATCGGCTACACCCCCGACCAGGTCGCGCACGCGCAAGAGGTCAAGGAAGCGATCGACGCCGGGGAGCTGTAGCTCGGCGTTTAATCCGCCCAACATCGCGCTGGTGTGCCGTTCGGCGCCCAACGTCGCGCTGGTGTGACGCTCGACGCAGCCGGCCGCCAAGTAGGCTGGCCCGCTGTGATCACCCGGATGTCCCAGTTGTTTCTGCGCACCCTGCGCGACGATCCCGCCGACGCCGAAGTCGCCAGCCACAAGCTGTTGATCCGGGCCGGCTACATCCGGCCCGTCGCGCCCGGACTGTACAGCTGGCTGCCGCTGGGACTGCGAGTGCTGCGCAAGATCGAGCGAATCGTCCGTGACGAGATGAATGCCATTGGCGGGCAAGAGATCTTGTTCCCCGCCCTGCTGCCCCGCGCGCCGTACGAGACGACGAACCGGTGGACCGAGTACGGCGACTCCGTGTTCCGGATGCAAGACCGCCGCGGCAACGACTACCTGCTGGGCCCCACGCACGAAGAGTTGTTCACGCTGACCGTCAAGGGCGAATACAGCTCCTACAAAGACTTTCCGGTCCTGCTGTATCAGATCCAGAACAAATATCGCGACGAGGCGCGGCCGCGGGCCGGCATCCTGCGGGTGCGCGAGTTTTTGATGAAGGACTCGTATTCGTTCGACATCGACGACGCCGGACTCAAGGCCGCCTACCACGCGCATCGCGAGGCCTACCAGCGCATCTTCGCGCGCCTGCAGGTGCGCTATGTGATCGTCTCCGCGGTGTCGGGCGCCATGGGCGGCAGCGCCTCCGAGGAGTTCCTCGCCGAAAGCGCCGTCGGCGAGGACACTTTCGTGCGGTGCCTGGAATCCGGATATGCGGCCAACGTCGAGGCCGTCATCACCGCGCGTCCGGAGGCGCGGCCCGCGGAAGTCATTGCCGGGCTGCCCGAGGCGGTGGTCCACGACACCGGCGACACCCCGACCATCGCCACCCTGGTGGACTGGGCTAACCAGGCGAACCTGGGCCGCACCGTCACCGCGGCCGACACGTTGAAGAACATCCTGCTCAAGGTGCGCCAGCCCGGCGGGGAGTGGGAGTTGATGGCCATCGGAGTGCCGGGGGACCGTGAGGTCGACGACAAGCGGCTGGGCGCGGCGCTGGAACCGGCCGAATACGCGATGCTCGACGACGCCGACTTCGCCAGGTATCCATTCCTGGTGAAGGGGTATATCGGTCCGCAAGCGTTGCAGGACAACGGTGTTCGCTTCCTGGTAGACCCCCGGGTGGTGGACGGCACCAGCTGGATCACCGGCGCCGACGAGTCCGGACGGCACGTGGTCGGGCTGGTCGCGGGCCGGGATTTCACCGCCGACGGCACTATCGAGGCCGCCGAGGTGCGCGACGGTGACCCCTCCCCGGACGGCGCGGGCCCTTTGGTCTCGGCGCGCGGTATCGAGGTCGCGCACATCTTCCAGCTCGGCCGCAAATACACCGACGCCTTCACCGTCGACGTGCTCGGCGAGGACGGCAAGCCGGTGCGCCTGACCATGGGCTCCTACGGTCTTGGGGTATCCCGGATGGTGGCTGTCATCGCCGAGCAGCACCACGACGAGCTGGGCCTGCGCTGGCCGTCGTCGGTCGCACCGTTCGACGTCCATCTGGTGATCGCGAACAAGGACGGCGAGGCCCGCGCCGGAGCCACGAACCTGGCCGCCGACCTGGACCGGTTGGGCATCGAAGTGCTGCTTGATGACCGCCAGGCCTCACCCGGCGTGAAGTTCAAGGACGCCGAACTGCTCGGCGTGCCGTGGATCGTCGTGGTGGGACGGGGCTGGGCCGACGGCGTGGTCGAGCTGCGCGACCGGTTCGGCGGTCAGACCCGCGAACTGGCGACCGGTCCCTCGCTGGCCACCGACATCGCGGCGGCGCTGAGCGGTTAGTCGCTGAGCGGTCAGTCGCTGCCGCCGGGGAAGCTCGTCGTGATCGGCCAGGCACCCAGCACACGGTTCCACCGGGCGGCCATCACCGCGCTCTGCACCAGGGCCGTGGCGGCGAACGCGCGATCCTCGCCCGTCTCCGCATGCTCGGCGACCACGCGCCACGCGCCCGCGCCGTCGTTCTCCATCCGCGCGGCCAGCCGCGCCGCGTCGGCCGGGCCCCCGACCACCATGGGCAGCTGGTAGCCGGCCGCGGCGACCGGCGCGGTGACCTTGCGGGCGTTGAGCATCGCGATGACGTCGTCGCGGCGCTGGCGGTGCTGCGCGAGCGCCTCCACCACCATGTCGTTCACGCTTGGCGGCGACAGCGCGGACACGATGCCGTAGCCGTAGATCGTCGAGTGCTCGATGGCCAGCGCGTCGCACAGCGCCGTGTTGTCGGCGTCTTTGCCGGACGTCATATCGACGGACCCCCGGGCACCAGCGCGACCGTGTACGACGCGGTGCAGGAAGCGGCGATCGAGGCGAGCAGCCCGGCCCGGTAGCCCGACTCGGTGCCCACCAGGCGACTCGCGCTGTCGGCCGAGGCCTGCAACGCTCCGATCACGTCCGACACCGGCGGCGGGGGCGGCGGCGGCCCGGCCGGTTGGGCGGGGCTCGGGCCGGGCGTTTCGCTCGACGAGCTGGTGGGGGACGTGGCGAGCTTGCCCGCGGCGCGCGAGATCTCCGCGGACAGCGCGCGGGCATGCGACGCGCGCTGGTTCGCCACCACCGTCAGCGCGGCGGCGACCTGCGGCGGGTTCCCGACGGCCGTGGCGGCGGCGCCCGCCAGCGTGCTGTCGTGGCGGGCCTGATCCAACGGCCCCAGCAGCTGCTCGACGGGCGGGGGCTTGGGCGCCGGCTTGCCGCAGGCGGTCGCCACCGCGGCAAGCGCGGCCAACGCCACCCCACCGCCGAGGACGTCTCGCCTGTTGACGAACGGAACTGCGCTAGGCACAAGGACATCCTGCCATCGGGGCGGTGGCGGGCACGACGCCAGGACGCGATCACCTCGTCAACCGCGATTCCTGGCGTATCGTGGAAGGCTGGTTCTGGCGGAGGGCAACCACTGGCGGCGACGGCCGGCACGGATGTTTCTTCGTCGGGACACCGGAAGCCGCCTGCTGTGCCATCGGGGCGCCGACATCCGCCAGATGACTGGACAACTCAAGATGAGGAGCTCGCCGTGACCACCGGGCTACCGTCGCAGACGCAGGTTATCGAGCTACTCGGTGGACAATTCGCGCGCGCCGGCTTCGAGATCGAAGACGTGGTCATCAACGCCCGGACCCACCCGCCGCGAATCACCGTGATCGCCGACGGCGATACCGGCCTGGACCTGGACGCGGCGGCCACGCTGTCCCGCTCGGCATCGGTACTGCTCGACGGCCTGGACACCATCAGTGACCACTACGTGCTCGAGGTCTCCTCGCCCGGCGTGGAGCGCCCGCTGACCAGCGCCAAGCACTTCCGCCGGGCCCGCGGCCGCAAGGTCGACGTCGCCCTGGCGGACGGATCCACGCTCACCGGCCGGGTCGGTGCGACGACCGATGATGCGGTCGCGCTGGTGGTCCGCGCCGGCCGGGACTGGGTGGTCCGTGACATTCCCCTCGGTGATATCGCGAAAGCCGTTGTCCAGGTGGAGTTTTCGCCTCCCAGCCAGGCGGAGCTGGAGCTGGCGAGTCTGGGTCACGCGGAGCGTAGCGATGAGAAGGAGCGGCGCTGATGAACATCGACATGGCCGCACTGCACGCCATCGAGGTGGACCGGGGCATCTCGGTCAACGAGCTGCTCGAGACGATCAAGTCGGCGCTGCTCACCGCCTACCGGCACACCGAAGGCCACCAGAACGACGCGCGGATCGAAATCGACCGCAAGACGGGAGTCGTCCGGGTAATGGCCCGGGAGACCGACGAAGACGACAACGTCATCAGCGAGTGGGACGACACCCCCGAGGGTTTCGGGCGCATCGCCGCGACCACAGCCCGCCAGGTCATGCTGCAGCGCTTCCGCGACGCGGAAAACGAGCGGACCTACGGCGAGTTCTCCACCCGGGAGGGCGAGATCGTCGCGGGTGTCATCCAGCGTGACAGCCGGGCTAACGCGCGCGGCCTGGTCGTGGTGCGGATGGGCACCGAGACGAAAGCCTCCGAGGGCGTGATCCCGGCGGCCGAACAGGTGCCCGGCGAAGGCTACGAGCACGGCAACCGCGTGCGGTGCTACGTGATCGGGGTGACCCGCGGATCCCGGGAGCCGCTGATCACCCTGTCGAGGACCCATCCCAACCTGGTCCGCAAGTTGTTCTCGCTGGAGGTCCCCGAGATCGCCGACGAATCGGTGGAGATCGTCGCCGTGGCCAGGGAGGCCGGCCATCGTTCGAAGATCGCGGTGAAGTCCAACGTCGCGGGCCTGAACGCCAAAGGCGCCTGCATCGGCCCGATGGGGCAGCGGGTCCGCAACGTGATGAGCGAGCTCTCCGGCGAGAAGATCGACATCATCGACTACGACGAGGACCCCGCCCACTTCGTCGCCAACGCGCTGTCGCCGGCCAAGGTGGTGTCGGTCTCGATCATCGATCAGGCGGCCCGCGCCGCCCGGGTGGTGGTACCCGACTTCCAGCTGTCGCTGGCCATCGGGAAGGAAGGCCAGAACGCGCGACTGGCCGCCCGGCTCACCGGGTGGCGCATCGACATCCGCGGCGACTCGCCCGGAGGGCATGAGGACAGCCATTCCGAACACGGCGCCACCCACGGAATGGCCCACGACCGGTAGCGGCCCGACCGGGGTATACCCCCGCACCCTCGGGTGGTTCTGACCATCGATTCGGTGACGCTAGACTGAGCCGTGATCCAGCACGAACTTTCGGATCCCGAAACCAGAAGAGCACACCGTCATGCGGGTGGACCCGTACGGACATGTGTCGGGTGCCGGAAGCGAGAGCTGGCCGCCGAGCTGCTTCGAGTGGTGGCTGTGCCGACGGGGAACGACTTCGCCGTCGTCGTCGACACAGCCCACAGCCTGCCGGGGCGGGGTGCGTGGCTGCATCCCGGGCCGCAGTGCGCGCAACAGGCAATCCGGCGGCGGGCTTTCACCAAAACGCTGCGCATCACCGGGTCACCGGATACATCCGCGGTGGTCGAGCACATAGAGTCGCTCTGTGCGCCCGACCGCACGGCAACAGAACAGGTAGCTAAGAACATGAGCACACCGTGAAGTCCCGATGACAATGCGTCATAGCTAAACCCGAGGCGCGGCCCCACGACTGTCGCCTCATAGACAGGAGATGTAGTGGCAGGTAAGGCCCGCGTACACGAGTTGGCCAAGGAACTCGGTGTTACCAGCAAGGAAGTTCTCGCCCGGCTGAATGATCAGGGCGAATTCGTCAAATCCGCGTCGTCGACGGTAGAAGCGCCCGTCGCTCGCCGGCTGCGCGAGTCCTTCGGAGGCGGCAAGGCCGCCGAGAAGGCCCCAGCGAAAGCCGCGGCAAAGGGGGACGCCAAGGCGCCCGCCGCGAAGGCCCCCAACACGTCGCTCGACAGGGCCCTCGACAGCGCCATCGGCAGCGTGGGCGGCAACGGTGAAGCGACGGCTACACCCGCCGCGCCCGCCGCCCCGCAGGCCTCCGCGGCGACGCCCGCCGACGCCCCGGCCCGCCCGGGCCCGGCTCCCGCCCGGCCGTCCGCGCCGTCTCCGGGGCAGCCGAATCCGCCCGCGCCCCCCGGCCAGGCGCCGCGCCCCGGTATGACGCCGGGCCCGCGTCCGGGCCCGATGCCCAAGCCCCGCGCCCCGCGCGTTGGCAACAACCCTTTCTCGTCGGCGCAGCCCGTCGACCGGCCCATCCCGCGCCCGCAGGCGCCGCGCCCCGGCGCGCCCCGGCCGGGCGCGCCGCGTCCCGGCGGCGCTTCGCCGGGCAACATG